>JAHDQI010000215.1 GCA_018433925.1 Phycisphaerae bacterium
GATAGAAGTCGCGGAGTAACGGCAAAGAGCGGCAGTGTCTCGGTCGAGATTTCGTACTCCCGCTTCCCGTGTGTACCCGTCAATCAGGGCCGCAATCGCCTCCTCCCGGATCGTCAGTTTATCTGAATCCAAACCGTGTTCGGCAAGCTGTCTTGGCACAAGGTATTTTTGAGCGATCAGCAGTTTTTCCTTCTGGGTGTAACCCGGAAGCCGCAGGACCTCCATACGGTCCAGCAGCGCCGGAGGAAGGGGCTCGTCATAGTTGGCGGTTCCAATAAACATCACCCGCGACAGATCAAAGGGCTGGTCAAGATAATGATCGGTAAATGTATTGTTTTGCTCCGGATCGAGCACCTCCAGCAGCGCCGAAGCCGGATCGCCGCGAAAATCCTGCCCGATCTTATCCATTTCATCAAGCATGAAAACAGGGTTTCTTGATCCGCACTTGCGAAGTTCCTGAAGAATACGTCCGGGCAGTGCCCCGATATACGTTCGGCGGTGACCGCGAATATCGGCCTCATCCCGAATGCCCCCAAGGGAAATGCGGATGAATTTACGGCCCATCGCATGGGCGATGGACCGGCCCAAGCTGGTCTTGCCGACTCCGGGGGGACCGACAAAACAGAGAATCGGACTTTTTCCCGCCGGATTCAGCTTTCGCACCGCAAGAAACTCCAGAATTCTCCGCTTGATTTTTTCCAGACCGTAATGATCCCGGTTAAGTATACGGCGGGCCCTGCGGATTTCCAGCCGATCCTCAGTCGAAACCGACCAGGGCAATTCGCAAATCCAGTCGAGGTAGGTGCGGATCACGCTGTAGTCGGGAGAAGCCAGCGGAATTCGAGACAGCCGATCCAGTTCACGGAGGGCTTCCTGCTCGACAGCTTTGGGCATCTGAACTTTTTTGATCTTCTGCTGCATCTCCCGAATGTCTTCGGTCTTTTTATCATCCTGGCCAAGTTCTGCCTGAATCGCCTTCAATTCTTCCTGGAGAAAATATTCCCGCTGATTTTTATCGATGGAATCACGTACCTGTCCCTGGATTTTATGGCTGAGTTCAAGAACTTCAAGCTGCCCGGCCAGGGCTACCGAAATTGCCTCCAGCCGCCTGAAAGCATCGGTTTCTTCAAGTAGCTTTTGCTTCTCCTCAATCGAGATATTCAGCGTTGCGGCCAGAAAATCGGCCAGCGAAGAAGGATCCTGAATATTCTCAAGGAGCAAAGCGGCCTCTTCAGGAACGTTAGCGCTGAGGGAAATAACCCGGTGAGCCGTATTCCGTACATGCACCACAAGTGCCCGAAGTTTCTTGGTTTTGCGTACTTTCACAGACAGCAACTCCACACGGGCCCGGAGGTAGGGCTCTGTTTTCAGAAATTCAAGCACACGAAAACGAGCCAATCCGTGAACAATCACATTCAGAGAACCGTGAGGCATTTTTATGATTTTCAAGACCGAGGCGGCCGTACCAATCGAATACAGGTCGTCTGGCGTCGGGTTTTCGAGTTCCGGATATTTCTGGGCAATCAATCCAAAAATTGTATGCTGAGGACGAACATCTTTAAGCAGACGCTTGCTTCGCTGCCGCCCGACAGCCAGGGGCATAACGGTACCTGGGTAAGCCACCGCACTACGGATAGGCAGAATTCCGATCTCATCGGGAAGTCGAAATTCCTTGCCCTCATTATCCTGACCGGCCGGATATTCATTCCCGTCTGCATCCAGTTCGAGGAGATCCAGCATTCGCATGGGTATCATAGTATTTCCTTTTAGTGGCCTTCTCCGGTTGTTTATTGCATCAGAAAAATTATGATATCCGAAGAAGCCGCAAACCGCAATGTCCAAATACCTATGCCAGATGCGTAGAACATGCTATATTAAAATTTAGTATCCGGATAGGCCTTGTCCTGTAGCTGGACATATAATCAGGTTTGATTTTTTTGCACTTTGAAGAAAAAATCATTGACAGCAAACGAATTGCCTTATACATTTTTGGTTCCTTTGTGGGGCCGTAGCTCAATTGGTTAGAGCATCGGACTGTCGATCCGAAGGTTGAGGGTTCGAGCCCCTTCGGCCTCGTTGCAGTAAAGCCCTGTAAGTAATCCGCTTACAGGGCTTTTTCAAGTGTTGCGAGAAAGATAAGACTTTTTTAATAAGCCCCAATACCCCTCCCAACCAAGTAAATTACTTGAACGAATCTCCTTGACAATCTGACCTACATCTATCCGAATCAATTACGCCGTCAAAATCAGGGCCGCCGGCACCTACATATCCATTACTGCAACCGCTTTCGTTTCGGCTGACCCAAAAAGCATAAAGTGAACCGTTTGTTAGTTCAAAATGAAAACGAACGGGCCGCCCCCGGAGTGTTTCAAGATCAGATTGTTTTTTCCATGTGATTTTTGCCAGTGTGCTATCCTCAGATACGGCTCTACATTCAGCCAAAGTGTACGGCTCGATCGGCCTGCCCTGCTCATCCAAAATTTCCGCTTTAAGCCGGCCATTTGAAACATCCGCATTCACGAAGAGATATTTGCCTTCAAATGTAATCAGACGCGTCGTTAACTTGCCGGATTCTGTACCGGCATCCATTGAAGCAAAACCATCTCGCCTCAAAAAAGCCAGTCCAATGCCGGCGCCATGATACATTCCCCTGCTGCCGTCAGGAGCCATCCCGGAAAATCCTGTATAAGGAAAAACAAGCTTATCCTGATGAACTACAAAAAGTCCGGTAGTGCTATGTACATAAGCGCGATCCCAATCGCCTTTCCTTCTTGTTCCTGCAAGAAAAGGTTTGCGATCTTCCGGTCGAGACCAGTGAAATCCATCCCGGCTGAAACCCAGTTCTAAATCAGTCAGTTTTGGAAATTTTCCTTCCTGACAAATCTTATTGTTTGGACCCCGATGGATGTAGTGGATACCCACCATAATGCTTTCATAGGCAACGGCATTAAGACTGTAAAGCTGGGGAGCTTCGCCTGCTTTCGGATATCGCCCTTCCGGTTCCGGTTTGTCCAAAGAGTCCGCGCCGGTCCAATAAACGGCCTCCGACCAGGAAGTTCCTTTCAGAAACTCAGGATGTTCATAATAATATCGGTTTCTGCCCCGGGTGTCTCGCTTGATACTGTAGACCCAAACGCGGCGGAACGGATTATAAAAGAAAGAGCAATAGTCTCCGGCGACGGAATCCACTTCGACTCCGGCAGACCAATTCAATCCATCGACGGATGTATAAAGAATATGCCTGTTTTTTTTACGATCAAACTCGATATATTTCAGTCTCTGGCTAAGGTCTGCGGCATCTATATCAAGCCAAACAGAATTGTCGTCCACGCTTCGGAAGATCAATTCATTGCGATGATTCGCTGTTAAATCCGGCCGCGTCCAATGGATCATATCCGGGCTGGTTGCCAGCGAAAAAGGACCTCGCCAACCGGCCGTATAGAACATTTTAAATAATTTCACTTGCGGGTCATAAAAAACACCGCCATGCCCCAAATAGACAACTCCCCGCCGTTTTAACTCAGTCTCAGTTTCCGGCCGGAAGACCGGGTTGCCCACATATCGCTGAGCGGAATGAAAGGTACGCGTTAAGGTGGACTTTTCGATCAGAAAATCGTCCACAAATAACTGCCGTCCCACATCAATAGGAATCACGGCCGGCGGATTATGCAGATAAGGCACAGGCATTGGTTCCATGGACTCGGGATTTCGCTGATCCGGAGGCCATTTTTCAGGCAGTTGAATGCCATTATAGAGTACTTCGCCGGTATCTGCTGAAATATTACTCCCCAATCCTGCCAACAGAAATAAACCCATGAAGAACATTTTTTTTAGTGAATTCATTACATCCTCTCAGTTCCATTTTGATTGAAAAACACAATCGCTATTCTGAAGTTATCTAAAAAAACAGGGTCTCTCAGTTGATCTATAATGTAAGCATTTTGTTTTTGTAGAATATCAAACGCACCGGCCCCGTCATGCCTGACGGCAGCAGCGGATCGTCTTTCTGGTATCGAAGTCGGGTGACAAATGTTTTCCGGCCGGTCCTGGTTTTCTTTCCCTCGTAAAGCCATTGTGGAAATTCTGTCAGGTATCTGCCTCCCCGTATGGAATCCTCCTCCAGTGGATAATCGGGGGCATACTTTTCATCTCCAATCAGCCGATTGGGCCAAAGATTGGTCACCTCAATCTCTACATGATTGGCCCCCGGCCTGACCAACTCGGTGATGTCAGCACGATATGGCGGCTTCCATAAAATTCCCAGGTCTTTTCCATTGAGCCGGACCTGTGCGATCACATGAACCGTTCCCAGATCTAACCATATTTCTTCCTCTCCGGTAATCTTTTCCGCCGGCATCTCAAACTTTTTGACATAGGTCGCTGTTCCTGAAAAATGCCGGATGTCATAGTGTTCATGCAGGGTCCAGTCCATCAATTTGTCAAGCTCTATCTGACTCGGAGCCCCCGACCCATCGGGGAAACGCAGTGTCCATTGCTCATTTAAGATGATCGGTTCTGAAATATTATCAACGAAAATAATATTCTTTGGGCCGCCATTTGATTCCTGGATCTCATATCGTCCTGATAAAGAGGTAGTCAATCGAATTTTCTCTCCCTGAAATCTCAACTCTAAATAAATATTTTCGTCGGATTTCGAATACGGCAATATGTCTATTGATTTTATATATTTTTTCTTAGCCGGTCTGCGAAATACGACAAAAACCGAACCCTCGGGTTCCAGCGACAAAGGTACAACGGTACGGCCGTCTTCAGTGAAATTATACCAAGGGATCTCCTTACTATGGCCCCTCTGGGGGCACCACAACTCCGGCTGTTTCCCGGCAACTCGGAAGACGGCCTCTATCCGTTTGGACTGTGGATGCTGATTTGAAACAAAGTAGATATCTATTTCATCGATTTGCCGATGGATATACTCGATGCCCGAACCGGGATAAAGCGTTGGAATGGAAACCGACTGCCCGCTGAATTCAAAGTCAGGCAAAATATCCATCCTGCGCAAGAGGGCCTCTACGGATTGTTGGCAGACAATGCGGCCGCTGTCCCACAGGGTATCTGCCAATTTTTGAACGCGATGATCCGAGTCAGGATAACCCGTCAAACCGGGTGATTTTGTCGGTTTATCCCCCCCATAAACTGTGGCCCCCTCCTCGACAAGGGTTTTAATTTTTTCCAGGATCTCCGGCCGCAGGGGTACAGACGGCAAAACCAGCACCCGATACCGCATCCGGCCCGGGATAACCAGTATTCCGTCCTGAACCGACATCTTATATAAAATTTCGGCCGTACAAAAATCATAATCATAACCGGCCGGGACAGCAGGCACAATCTCCTCACGAATGGGGGCGGCAGCAGGTGATTCTTCGCCCACGAAATAGCATAAATCCGCCACGAATTGCCCCTTCTGCAAAAGATATTGACAACGGCTCAAATAGTGCAGCCAGGCCGCCGCTTTCTCAAACCATGTGTTATTGCGATGAAACTGCATTCCATAGGGCCCCATCGTCATCCCCGGATACACATTTTTCCATGGTTGATGGGCAAATGTATGAAAGATGAATCGATTCACACCCTTGCAAAAAAAATAATCTCCCTGAGACTTCAAGACAGCCGGATGAAGGACAAAAGCGGCCCTTTCCGCCCACGTGGTAAACGCCTCGGCACCGACAAACTGTCTGCCGTAAGTATGCGCAATGGAAGAAGCAAGCTTGGCAGTTGAATGATGCCATCCCTTCTCCCGGGCCCACCATTCCGCCATGGGAATGTCCGCCTTGGAGGTCGCCGCAAACTCGTCAAAATTGCCGCCGTGATCGCTGTATCCTTCAATCGATAATTGTAACCCATTGTGACGGCACATCTGCGCAAAAGAACCGAAATAATAATCCGTATACATATCAGCAATCACGCGCCGAAAATCCCATAAGAAACGTTCGCTGATGTCCATGTTTTCCACCACACGACCGGTCAAAACAGGCAGATATTTAATCAGATCATATCCCATTCGTCGTTGAAATTCCTCCGGAAATCGCTCGGTCCAGTTCTGGCTGCCCGCCTCAAAACTGTCGATCAGGACCTGTTTGAACACACGCCCGGCCAGAGGTCCGGCATCCTCAATCACATTTTGAACCGTGTTTTTCCAGTGCCATTCCGCTGCGGCAGAATCCAGTTTATCACATTCCAGACCTTCTCCTTCCGGCGGGGCCGGCTTGTTAATGCTGCCCGTAGTTGTGTATCCAAAGCGAATGATGGTCCACCGACCCGCCGGTACCTCCCAATTCAATTTTCCTCCATGATTCATTCGGCTGTTAAGAATTTGTATTTGATCTTTCCTGATCTGGTCACGCGAATCGATGTTTCGCGCGTCCGGTTTCAAATTCACCTGTCGTTCAAAACCGGCCTTTGCCTTCCACTCATTCAGCCGAAACCCTTTTGATTCCCTTTCGCTCCAGGGGGTTGGAAAGGCCAGGACAGCGATCTCTTTGTAATAGTTAAGAACCGTTTTCGGCTGCGGAAGTTCCGCTTCAAAGTGAGCCGGCCCCTCGACTTGCTTAACCGCCCAAACAACCCTCTTCATGGAGTTTTCAGGAGTAATCCAGGGGCCTCCGCTACTGGTCCAGCCCGCACAGTTATGCAGACAGACTTCCAGCCCCAGCCGATCCGCCTCCCGGATGGCATGGGTCATCCTGTCCCGCCAGGTTTGGCTCATATAGCCCACCGGCCCTGCCGGGGTTCCTCGCCGCCCGATATGAAATGCCTGTAGCCCCCCGATTCCGACTCGCTGCATGGCCTCCAGATCCGCGGTAATGCCCTCCCTGGTGACGTTTCCATTCATCCAGTGCCACCAGGTATGGGGTTTTGCCGAGTTGGGGGGCGAAATAAACTGCTGTACCAATGGATCGTCAGCAGCAGTCCAATCGGAAATACCCCAGAAGGCCAGGCACAGTAATGCCGTCAATGAAACAGGATTGTTTATTTTTTTCATTGTTCCGGTCTTTGACACAATCAGTTCTCTTTAATGGCAATATCAAGAAAAGTAATCAAAATCGGATCGCCTTTTATCATCTTCAACGTGATTTCATTCATCCCGTCACGAAGAATGCCAAATGGTATTTTCCAGGCCTTTTTCTGTTCAGGAGTTCCCAGCAGCGGCGGATAGGGATTCGGAAACGGTTCGGATGTATCCGCATAGGGTAAAACGATCCGGCCATTCACATACGCAGTTAGACTCCGTTTCGCCCAGGCCCGGTCAACCTGGACCCTGAGAATCGCAACTGGATCGCCCTCCCCCGGCAAATCCGGCAACGCCATATCCAGATCCAGCATCTTGTCCTGATTGACCCGCAGGGTTCCGGGAATCATTCGACGGATCCGCTCAGATAAGGGAGTCAGTTGGGAAATATAGTAATGCCATCCGCCATATAAGATATAATGCTGCGGCTTCCGGGTCAGATCGGCGGGATTGGCTAAATTCGGAATCACGTGATACGGAGGTTCGGAACCGGTTTCAAGAGAAGGATGGGCCATTCCTCGGTAGTAGGGAAAATTAAACAAACTGATGCCCTGCCCGCCCCGTGAATAAACCAGGTTTGCGGCCGTGTAAAACTGCTCTTCTGTAGTTCGGCGGAACGGAGGCACTCCCCTGAGTCCCGGCGGCATCCTGCCGGATTGCGTAGCATACGTCATTTCGAGATAAACGGCCTTATCAGGCACAAGAGAGCTAATTTTGGCAAGATCGCTTTGCTGATAACTCCGAAAATAGTGAGAAAGCGTAAACATGTCAACACCCCGGGCAGCCATTGATTGGATTTCAATACCCAGGGCATCATGGGCTTCCGTAAAAGCCGGAACTCTTGCCAAAAGCCATCGGTGCCGACCCTGAGCAGAAGATTTGTCCAGAACATTTCGTACTCTGGTTATAAAGTCCAGAATTATTTTTTTTCTCTGCCTGCCGGTCGTTTCGTCCGTACGAAACAAGAGACTTTCCCGCATAAAATCAAGCTCGATTCCATCCATATCATATTTCGTGCAGACTTCCTCAATAAACGCATACACTCGATCTCGAACCTCGGGATGAATCCAGTTCATTACCTGTTCTCGTCTGATTTTATGAATCATCCCGGGTTGTTTGAGAGCGGCCACCGGATCGGGGCCAAGAAGCGTACGTTCTTCAGGGCGGGTAATGCCATAGTGCGTATGCTCTCGCCGCCATCGGTCCAGCATCAGATCCGCCCAGGTGCCAGGCAACACGCTGCCATCCGGCAACGGCATATATTCCAGCATATGCAGATCATTGAGTCTTATCGTTATAAACGGACTGATCTGCTTTGCACGGCACTGGTCAATGAATACGGCTACCATATCTCCGCCGTCCAGCATATATTGGGTAAACCGGTGATGCGGCAGAATAAATACCGTATCCCACCACGCTATATGGTCACGATAAGGGTAGATATCACTTTTCCAAAACGGTACATACCCATATCCGGGCGCAAAAGTAATCACATCACAACCGGCCCCGGCAACCTCATCTACGGAACACCGCAGCATCTGTTCAACGGATATCGGGTTTTCATTATCCGGATTCCAGGGGCTTTCTTTACCCATGTAAAGGAGATCATGATTGAATAAAACTCTGAACGGAGCTTTGCCGGCGTATAAAGATCCTGCCAAAAGCAAACTATAAAAAAGGATATAACCCCTCAGGCGAGAACTGTTTTGTTTTAGACGATACATAACATTTCCTAAACAAGTCCTGGAAGAAAAACAAGTGTCCACATTTCCGGTCAGGGGGTCTTTGCTTCTGTCGATTGACCGGTTGCCTTACTGACCAGCCTCTTCAGCCGTGAACCTTCCGTGACCAGTTTGCCCGCAAGCACATCCGCTTCGGTAATACGAGCCATCAGGATTTCCCGTTCCGCAAATCGGTCATGATCGTAGCATATATAAATCGTCCCGTCAGGCGACTGGACACCATCCGGATAGGTCACAGGGTTTCGCTCATCAAGCAGCAGACCGCCTTTCCATGTCCGGCCGTCGTCCTCGGAAAGAAAGGCGGTTAAATGAGAACGCCCCCGATATCGCCTGAATTCCGTTGTCCCGTCCGCATAACGATCCACATGCTCGCCGTGTTTGACCAGAATCAGATTGCCGGATTTCAACCGACGGAGAAAATGCCGTGCGTTCGTATTCAATATGTGCGGAACGGGAGCCGGTGCGGACCATGTATGCCCCTGATCCATTGATGTTGTTTCAAAGAGCCCATCGCCGGTTCGGGCCAGCATCCAGAGAGAACCGTCCTTTCGCTCTACGATGCAGGGCTCATCGAAATCAGGCCTTGGAAAGGAGATGCCGCCGATTCGCTGCCATGAGGCCCCTTCATCCGTTGACTGAAAAAGATTAACCCCGCGATATAGATCCAGTTCGGTAAACATGGATTTAAAACCGACAGGTCCCAAATTTTTTCGGTTATTTATATAGGGCCATAACTTGCTGTAATCCCACAACGAAATCGGCAACAGCCACGGACCCGAACTTAATACCAATGGCTTATTTAAAACCGCTCCGTGCCAAATGCGCCGGGGCTCAGACCAAACAGGCCGATCTGAATCCGGATTCGAACAGAGGATCCTCCAGGTACCTGCACGCCCGTCAAAGTAACCTATCGAATAATCAAAAAAGAACCAGAGGCGACCTTTTGGGTCCATCCAAAGATTGCCCACGAGGATACGCCACGGCGGCAACCCCTCCACGTTGTGTTTATGGGGATCAATCACAGTCGTCGGAGGGGTCCATGTTTGGCCGTCATCATCACTATAAGCAAGAAGGGCATAAGCCACTTCGCTGTCACCGCCGGCGATCCAGGATACCCAGAGCCGTCCCCCGGGGGTGCGTTCCATCCCCAAAATCATGCCGTATCCCCTCCGGTTGTCAGCATACTCCGGTCCCGGCGCGTGATTTATCTCCGGGGGCACCCGCGTATACTCCCGAAACTGCCGAATCAGAGCCGGCGGCCGATCGGGTGTCGAAGAATCATCCGCCATCAGAGGGACTGCAAACAATATGCAAATCAGGCCTATTGCCGGTTTGTGTTTCACTGCGAAATCCTTTCATGCTTATCGAAGGGTCAACACGGAAAGGCATCGACCTCTTCTCTTGAAGGTAAAGAAGACTGGGCGCCTTTTGCGGTAGTTGAAATAGCGGCAACTTTATTGGCGAACAGGGCTGCCTCCCTCAAGTCCTGACCGCCGGATAATCCAACGGCCAGCGCTCCTGTAAACGCATCTCCTGCGGCCGTACTGTCAACTGCATTGACCTTGATCCCGGCAATCAATTCATTGCCCTGAGCCGTCGCCATCAGGAAGCCCTTGCTGCCCATGGTAAGAAGTACGGCCCCAACTCCGCAGGCCAGGAGCTTTTCGGCAGCCCGGACAGCACTTTGTTCATCTTCAACTCGAATGCCCGTCAAGATCTCCGCCTCAGTCTCATTGGGCTTGATGACCGCTGCACGCCTGAGCAGTTCAGTCGGCAGTTCGGCGGCAGGAGCCGGATCCAGGATGAAGGGAACATGATATTTCTCGGCCAGCTCCGCCGTATAGAAAACCGTATCCAGCGGGATTTCCAGCTGGGCGACAACCATTCCCGCACCGGCAATTTTCTGCTCTGCACGCTGTACATCTTCACGGGACAGTCTTTGATTGGCTCCGGGAGCAACAACAATAACATTATTGCCCTCGTTATCAATAATGATAAAGGCAACCCCAGTGGGAGTTTCGCTGGTGCGGAAAATGCAATCCAGCCGGACTCCGCAAGCTTTAAAATTTTGATAGAGCTGATCGCCGGAGGCATCGCTTCCAAGCTTGGATACAAAGGTCACATCGCCCCCCAGCCTGGCAGCGGCCACCGCCTGGTTCGCCCCCTTTCCGCCGGGAACCGAAAAAAACTGATCCCCCAGCAGCGTTTCTCCCAAAAGCGGGATCCGAGGCGAACTGACTACCAAATCCAGATTTGAACTGCCGACAACAACGATTGGTTTCGATGAATTGTGCATTATTCGTCCCTTGTTTGAAGCATAAACAGTTTTTTAAAAAATCAATCCGCGATCCGGGAGACCAAGAGTTCCTCAAATGCCTCTAAATCCTTCCACTCAAGGGCACAATGAACTGTTTTTCCATTTGTGTCGATTATGGTTTTCCCCTCCCTATTCACGGAAATTCCAAGCGACTCCATCTTAAACAAATCCGTTGACATGGCCAGGTAAATTGCCACGGTATCATAAAGAGTCGAACTGCTTTGCCGGCTGTCCCATCGCTTCTCCGGGGGATGACCCGGTCTTTCTAACCAGCTTCGGTAGGCATCCATAACGACCCGCGCCGCAGGGTTATTCGACTGTGCCACTCGTTTGTACCTTGCCCCCTCCAGTTTTACGATCCCGCAGGTATCCAGCGGGGTAATCGTCATTGGCCAGGGAGAATGAAATACCCGCTGAGCATCCTCCACATAGGTGGCCACATTCCATTCCCGTGCGATTTTGTCTGAATTATTATACCCTCGCCTTACACTGCCCAGCATCCCAACGACCTGTGACTTTTCAGCCACCAATGGCTGACGACTGAGCGCCTCGGCGAGATTGGGAAGCGGGCCGATTGCAATGACTGTAACCGGTCTTTCGGATTTCATGATCACATCAATCATGGCGCCTACGCCATCCGGATATACAATGCCTGTATAGTCGGCCATTTCAAAATGATCCATCCAGGACCGCTGGAAGTACGGATGGCCTCGATAGCTCCCGAATGATTCTTCAAACAGATCCGCAGTGGGTTTTCCGATTCCGATCGGAATATCCGTCCGGCCGCATTCCTCCAGCACCTTCGCTATCACACCGGCTCGAAAAGTTGTATTTCCCGTCGCCGAAACAATCAGCTTCACATCCAGCTCCGGGCAACTCAGTAAAAACGCCAAGGCCCACGTATCATCGATATCATCGCCAATATCTGTATCCAAAATTACAGGTATTCCGGAGTGATTCAGATTCGCAGAATTAGCGTTACCGGGCGCATTGTTTTGGCAGGCAACCGAAAACAGCAAGATAAAGATCATACAAAAGGCAGCCGTTATTGTTCCAAATGATTGGCGCCTGTCCGGAGAATTCAGATAATAATTTTTCACTTTCACTTTCGATTCCTTTCTCATTCCGCTACCCTTCATTCGACACAATCGGGGCCTGTACACAAAAGCCAATTGGCCGCCAGCATACTCAGGTCAACAAGATCGACTCGGCAGTCCCCGTTTATATCGCCGGCCGGGAACGGATGCTCCTCGTCCCCGCAAATGCCCTTGTATTCACCGGCGCCAAATTCATAAGCCCCCATATCTACAGAGTTCCCGAAAATGCGATAATTGTTGTCGAGATCCCAGCCGATCAGCCCCGTTACCACGCTGCTGTCTCCTGCATCCACACAGGGAGAGTTTGCCGTTAATCGATAATTCTTTTGGGTTGGATTTTCAAACAAAGGCGGCAGATCGATATTGCTGCTTCCGTTTCCGCCATACCCCCCCGCAATATTACAATAGTTAACCCAAAGAACTGAACTGATACTTTGTATTTCATCCCCGCCATCTCGGAAAATACAGTTCGTGATATCCTGCAGTGCACTGTCGCTTACCAGTGCAATGGCATTATACCGGGTGGACGCAGCATTGCCGTAAAATGTACAATTGCGAATAAACCCCGGATGTCCGGATTCAAATCGGATGGCCCCTCCATAATTTGCACCATTCTCCGCAAAAACGCAGTTAAAAATTTCCGTTGAGCCCGACTGGCTCGCCAGTAATGCACCGGCGTAATGAATGGCCTGGTTGCCAAGAAAATAACAATTGGTAACAGTCAGATTTCGGGTGCCATAATTGTAGAGCCCGCCTCCGGAGGAAGCGGTATTGGCGGTAAATGTACAATCATAAACAGCGACTTCTTCCGCGGCCGAAAACCTTACCGCTCCTCCGTAAGGACCCGTATTTTGCAGGAATATGCACCCTTTGATGGCAGCAGAGGCCTGTTCGCCAACGTAGATTGCGCCCGCTCTTCCGGCCGCCGTATTGCGTTCAAAATGACAATCCAAAAGCTCAGAAAAACCCTGATCTGTTATGATGATTCCGCCTCCGCTTTCTCCGGAACCGTTGTCTGCAAAAGTGCAATTTTCAATGACCGGCAGGCTGCGCCTTATCCGGACGGCTCCGCCGGAATTTACAGCCGTATTATTCATAAACGTACAACCGATTAAAGACCCGCTGAACTCTTCATAGGCATAAAACGCACCCGCAAAGTACCCGCTTTGATTGTCCGTAAATACACAATCGGTTAAAATCGCATCACTGTTTTTCAGCCATATTGCACCCCCGGCCGAGCTTGCGTAATTTGCACCGAAGGTGCAGTTTGACAAGGTCGGGCTTCCATAATCAGAAATAATCAAGCCGGCCCCCGCATTATGAGGATAACCCAAATTGGAATTTCCCCCGACAATCGTAAAGCCATCCAGAATCGCCGTCCGCCCTACATAGTCGGCTATCACAACATGCAGAGAATTCTCAGTATTATTTATGAAATCAATCCCGTCATCTCCATAAAGATCACCGGAAAGAATCGTGGGGTTCGTCTGAACATTCCGCTGTTCCAAGAGCGTTTCGCTACCGGAAAACCCGCCATACAAAGCAACATTTTCTTTCAGTTCAAAGCCGACATATCGAGACATCGCATCCGTTCCGGAAGTCGGTTTATAGGTCCCCCGGGCCACCCAGATCTGATCGCCGCGCTGGGAGTTTTTCAGGGCCTGCTGAAGATCCGTATAGGCATCGGCCCAACTGGAGCCATCGTTACCGCCGGCGGCATCGTGCCGGACATAAACCACTCGATTTTCCGGTGACCACTGCAAGCTATACAAATCGGCATTTTGAATTGTGATGCGCAGTTTAAGCGGAGACGCCGGAAGTTCCGTTATCGATCCATAGCTCCAGGAAAGTTCGGCTTTCACGGAATCCCCTGTAAACATCGCCGCATTTGTCCCACAATAGGCCGCGAGTTCGCCGCCTTCGGCATCCAGCACCTCCACTTTTACAAACCCATCCGACTGGGTTTGGGCATTGATCGTCAGTTTCGCGGCGGCTTGCAGTACTTTGGTGGTCAGTTGACCCGGCATTGTATTCGCAGAGAAAGACACCCAGCCGTCCTTCCGGTAACACATCAGTCCGGCCTCGGTTGAAGAGGCAAGCGTTTCATCAACAATGTTCTGCCACGATTGACCATACCAATCCCAAATATCCGAAGACGGGAGACTTTCGGCCAGCCGTCCGCCATATTGGTCAAGAAAATACTGGACGGTTATATGATTTCGAGAGGTCGTTGACCAGATCGGCAATTTCATAAAGTGTAAAATATCGCCCCCGTTTACGGGTTCATAATACCTGCCGTCTTTTTCGACCCGGATCCTGCTGCTGCCGGGATAGCAAAATCCGAAATTCCAACTGCCGTATTCGCCGGTCGGCAAAAAATGCGGCTGGCCGCTCAGCCGGTTCCACTGAACACCATCCCGGCTGCTGGCCAATTCCGTATGTGTTTTTTGAGTAATGGAATCATACATCCGAACAAAAGACATCTCGAGGGTATTGTTTTCTTCCGGAAACACATAGGCCCCATAATGCTGTAAGCCCGACGATTCCTGGCGAGTCGGGATATCCAGATAGGTGGGATCCCAGTTCAAGCCGTCTGTTGTGCTCCACACTGTCATGATTCTGTCAAAAAACACGTTGTCGTAATAGACTCGAAAGGGATCATTTCTTGGAATCGCCCGGGTTTGATAAAATCGCAGCGCATTTCCATCCAGGCTCATCGTTTGGGGGCCGAAATTATCGTTTGTGTCTTTCCATGTACCGATATCCTCATCGCCGAAGGAACTCTTGTCCGTCGCTATCGGTTCCTGTGACAGAACCAGGTATTCGCCGGTCGGCTTTTGCCATACCGCCACCCTGCTTCTTCTGGGGACCGGGATATCGCCCAGCATAAAGTTGTTGTCAAATCCTGAGTATATGATCTCTACCTGCTCGAGGTTAACCGGCCCATCCGACAAGGGGTCGTAATATCGATACGTTGGGCTTCCCGAAGGACGATTGCTGATTTTGGTCTTTATCAATCGTGAATAGGTGCCTGTTTTATTGACGGCAACCGGCTGGGTTACGATCTGCCAGTTCTGCAAATCAGAGCTTTTCAACCATAGATTGATTACATTCGGGCCGTTATTGCTCCCCTGCACATTTACGTATAAAGCCCCCACCTCATCAAACCAAAAGTCTTTGATATCATTATAATATCGAAAATAAGAAGCATCGAGTTTGGACGGTTCAATCGGGATCAGCCGGGCAGGATGAACCGTCCTGCTCAGATTGGTTTGCTGGGCAATATACCAGTCGTCCACAAAAAGAGCGGTCTTCCCGGCCACACAAATGGGTTCGGAAGGACCGGGGGGAAGGGGAATTGTCTGTTTGCGGATGGCGCGAATCAAACGGCCGGCGGATGGATTTTGGTCATCCGTAATCGTGACTTTGTAATCCCCATCAGGCCAGCTTGCAATGTCAATCGTTTTTTCCTGACTGCCCTGATTAGCATAGATTGTATAAGAAATCGGCGAAGCGGGAACACCGCCGGTTACCTGTTCCTGAAAAGCCAGCGTGATATGCGTATTGCTTTCCTGTAAACACCTGAAAACAAAGACGGCTGTCTCTTGATTGAGGCATGCCGGCAGGACCGTTTCTGCCTCAAGCCGCAGAGCCAGGGGATCGGCAGCAAGAACCGGGCAGGCCGACCATAGTAAAACAAAACATGCCACGAACACAGACCTTACATTATATCGCATGGCCATAAATTCTCCTGCTTCGAGGTTCCTAAATCCGGATGCACAAACAAACGCGAGGCCTTTGGAAAATCCGCAATGCCGATTGAAAGAGGGTCAGGAGCGCACAAACGCGCTCCCGACCTTATCAAAACCGAAATACCCACGACGGCTGCATTCCAATTAATCGCAGTCCGGCGCCGTGCAGATCAGCCAATGATCCGCCAGGACGGCAAGATCAATCAGGTTTACACGGCAGTCCAGGTTAAAATCACCCACCGGAATGGGATGATATTCATCGCCGCAGCCGGCTTTTTCATAGGGACCGATATCCACGGTTATGTTCGCAATGCGTGCATTTCCGTCTTTGTCTTTCGTAATCCCGGCAGGTACCGCATCGTTATTGCCGGCATCGATACAAGGCGAGGTATCCAGGACATGATAATCGTCATCCAGCGTAAAGGGAATACCGTCCGCTCCGTCCACATCAACAAACAACGGATCACTGTCAATATTTCCCGTACCGGAACCCGTCCAGCCGCCCAGAATATTGCAATAATTGACAGCCAGATTTCCATCGGGATCCTCAATGGCATGATCTGTTTCCCAGATAATGCAATTGTCAATAGAATCAACAATAGATCCGGGATCCAAGGAGATCACCCGGCCGCCGTCGGCCGCATAATTCCCATAGAATGTGCAATTGGAAATCGCAGCATCCACCGTATCCGTATCCACAAAAATCGCGCCGCCTGTGCCCTCTGAGACATTACCCGCAAAGATCGTGTTGACAATCACAAACTCATTCGAACCGGCAAGATCCAAAGCCCCGCCTGCGACATTGGCATCATTGTTGAGGTAATAGCAGCCGTCAATAGGTATGGATCCGTATCCATCCGCAAAATGCGCGCCGCCTTTCGAGCCCTCAGGGGCTGTATTGCCTGAAAAAGTGCAGTTTTTAAACGTAGCGGATAACACATTTGTTGTCCTGACTGCACCTCCCCAGGAGGCCTCATTGCCTTCAAACAAACAATTTTCGACCGTAGCCGTTGTGGAATTGGCAAGCCAGATCCCGGCACCCCGTGCGGCGGTGTTTGAACGGATGGTACAATTCTTAATCGTCGCAACCGCACTTGAATCCAGGGCAATAGCACTGCCGCTGCCGGTGCAGGTATTTTCTTCAAAGGTGCAATTTGAGATGGTCGCCGAAGCTCCGTCCCGCAATCCGACGGCCGCCGCCAGGTTGGTAGCACTATTTGAAATAAAGGTGCAGCCCTCAATTAACACACCCGCCGTGGAAGCGTACCGTAAATGGATGCCTGCATTAAAACCGGTAGCCACATTATTGGTAAAGGTACAATCAATAATATCACCGGTGCAGCCCCCAAAGTAATAAATTCCTGCGCCATAACCACCGGCGGCACTCGCATAATTGTTATCAAAGACACAGTTTATAAACGTTGTATCCGTAGTTCTGACCCAGACAGCAGAGCTGAGATTGTCCGTAAACTTACAATTAACGATGGTCATCGAACCATTATAACTTGCATTGTTTCCGTCAATCATCAATCCGCCGCCGGCAGCATGCGGAAATGAACCCAACGGATTTCCGCCTCGAATGGTAAAGCCATTGAGAATGGTTCCCAGCGTCGCGTCATTGCTGGTCAGTACATGCCAGGAATTATCCGAACGATTGGTAAAGTCCGGACCGTCATCTCCGTTCAAATCCGCGGAAAGAATCGTCTCATTGAGTTGCCAGTCTCTTTCCTCGAGAACAGATTCCGTTCCATCGAATCCTCCGTAGAACTCAACATCTCCCGGCAAGGCGAAATAGACCATTCTGTCTCCGGGTGTTATCCCTTCGCCCCTGTCCGGCGTATAGGTGCCCTTGACAACCCATACCTGGTCTCCCGGTTGGGCAAGGGCAATCGCATCCTGTAAATAATGAACAGCCGTTGTCCAACTCGATGGATTGTTTGGGTCCGGGAAAGGGGAATTGGGATCCACGCAGATTATACCCGCCAGCGAGACAGGTCCAAGCATGGAAAGCAACAAGACCACATACCAGTTTTTAAGTCCGCTTTTTTTCATCGCTACATCTCCTAAATTAAAATAATGTTTACATTCACCCTCACACATTTGATACGTTTTCTGCAAGAGTATTGTGTCTTTTCAATCACCTGCCGTATCTGCCCATCCACTCAGGCCAGATCGGCTCCTGTAAGAGTTGATAGCCGTGGTGCCATTCCATTCTCCAAACGTCTTTGACCTCGATGTGGCCCACGGAACTGTCTGCGAAAAGCACATTAATTCCACCCACATGGCGCACTAAGGAAAAACGCCTCATATTGTGTTGATACGGAGATACATTCGAGTCATCCTGACCGCGAGACACAGGAGGCAGATCATGCCAAAGCGGCAGCCCGGCCCGAACCGTACAATCCAATAAAACAGGAACCCGGCTTCGATCTGACCGGATCTTATTGAGACCTCTAAAATACAATGGATAATCCCTGTCTGGGGCCGGTGAGCCATCACTGTTGACCGGGGTTAATACATAATTATTCATGCCATAACTGATCGGCACTTGTTCCCTGACGGACCCATCCCCGTTGTAGATATTCTCAAGAACAGACATATTTGTTTTGTCAGCATTCGTGTCTGCTATATATTCAGCATTCGTACCGATCTTTTGCGGCCTGGTGGATGGGCATTCCAAAATATCGAAGTCACTGTAATACGGCAGCAACAGATGTACCCAGTTATTCAACTCTCTGGGAAGATTGCTTCCGGGGGGCTGCCAGCCATGTCCGGTCGTGCCCATAATGAACTTTCCTTCGTTCTCCATCGTATAGGTTTGGCAAATAATACCCCACTGTTTCAGGTTGGATTTACAGATCATTCGCCTGGCCTGATCCTTTGCCTTATTTAATGCAGGCATCAGAATACTCAGCAGCAACGCAATGATCGCAATGACCACCAGCAATTCGATTAGTGTAAATCCTCGCTTTTTCATAATTCCCGGCCTTTCCATATAATCATCCAATTGCGCTTTCTTTTTAATTCTGCATGACTTTCTATACAGCCATATAGTTCCTTGACTTACATCTTCTATTATAACGAAAAAGAAGACTCAAAAGACGCCATTTTAGTTCCAAAATAGAACCATTTTGCGCGGGTTTTTCGGACTTTCATCCGGACTTTGCTGTTATCTTGACTTTTTTTATTTCGCTCTGTTATATCCATAATTCACACGCACATGAGGCAACAACTCAACCCTTTCCTGATTCCCTGTGAGACTCAAAGGAGTCTGCAATTTTTTTCAGCCCCCCTGTTAATAGAGTCAAATCCGTTCCCATCGCAATCAGGGTAAACCCATCGGCCACCACGGCCGGTAAAAAGTCCGCCGATTTGATGAGTATACCAGTCTTCTTTCCGTGCTTTTTGGCGGCCTGCATAACGGACACGAGGCACTCTCTCAGTTGCGGATGCTTTAGATCGCAGGGAATCCCTAAATTGCAGCTTAAATCAGAAGGCCCCACAAACAAGACATCCACCCCCGCAACGGCCGCAATTTCTTCAACATTCCGGACCGCATCCTGAGTCTCAATCTGAACGACTGCCAGCACATTCTCATTCGCCTCCGCGATATATTGGGCCCCTTCCAATCCGAATCCCCCGGCCCAACTGCTCCGGGTCATTCCACGGATTCCCTCCGGGGGATATTTCATGCACTGAACCGCGTATTCGGCCTCCTGAGGTGTATTGACCTGCGGGACCATAATCCCGGCCGCTCCCAGATCCAGCGCCCGCTTGAAATATTCACATCGATTGGCGACGATCCGAACAATCGGGCAAATCCCTCCGACCCGGGCCGCCTGCAAATAGGATACAAGGGTGCCATCACCGCCCAGGCCATGCTCCATATCAATCAAGATCCAGTCCAGCCCGGCACGGCCGGCAATCTCCGCGGCGCATCCGACTCCCAAATTCAGAAAGGTGCCGGCAAGGACCTGACCGCTATTGACTCTTTTTTTAATCCAGTTCATCGCCTGTCTTTTCCTGTTATAAATGCCTCAACTCCTCAATGCCCATATAGAGACGATCATAGGTCAATTCCTTCAGTGTTTTTTCATGTCTGCGGTTATGCAAAATAAACACTTCCGGGTTTTCATAATATTGCATAATGGTTCTTATCACCGCTTTCCACAGCATATTCCTGACCAGATACAGCGACGTTTTGGCCCGAAACAGATCTGTCACCTCCGCGATCTCCGCATAGCCCTCATAAACCGGAGTCAGCACTTCCTCATCGTAAAAACACCGCAGCACCGAAAGGTCGTCAGCCGGGTCTCCAATGATGACATCATCCCAGTCGATAATCGCATGAATTCGACTCTCCGTACCGATCAGATTCCAGAAGGCAATATCCTTATGGACAACAGACCCCCGTTCCAACTCCAGCATCTCTGAGTGTTTTTCCAGAAGCATTTCGATTTCGTCCGTCTGCTTGCGAGAAAGGAATTCCGTATCACAAAGACATTTCAAGTGACTGTCCAGCCGTTTGAAGAAATAAGCCTTGTTTGATTGATCAAGCCCTTCAATGCGGTCCTCATGCCGAAGCAGCCGGGTATTAAAAAAGCCGAATCCATCCAGTTTAATCGCATGCATCCTTGCCAGCATTTGACCCAACTGTATCCCGATCTTTCTTTTATTCAGAATCTGTTCCTGATAATATTGATTCAGGCATTTTCCCGGCACCAATTCCATGATTTGAAATCGTATGGGATATTTGCGTAACGACACATCACAATGATAAACCTCCGGCACGCAAACTCCGCAACGACGCACCAGGGACATCGCCGCGCCTTCCGCCTCCATATAATCGTCATCGGTCTTTCCGTCATCGGCCCGGAAAAAAAACGCCTGGCCATCGGTTTTGAGGATATAAGTATAATGATTCCCTTCCCCGTTGGCAGAGGTCACGGACAGTCGGGGGTCTCCGAAATAGTCGATTCCGATCTGCCGAACCAGATCGCTGATGTCCGCAATTTCATATTTTCGATTGTAAAGCAGCTTCTCTTTGGTCGGCAGCGGATTATCGCACTTCCAGTAATAAATATCAGATCGACTGGTCGGGACGACCCCCTTCTTGTTGTCCGCCGCTGGTTTACGGCCCCAGATCGAGGCCAGGAGGGAACCGGACACATTCATCCAGGCCCCGAAAATGGCGGGCGCCAGGGCCGCTTTGGCACTGTCCAGGACATTGATGGCAATCCCGCTGGCCATGCCGCCGTTCTGCAGGCCCACCTCGATCGCAATGGTTCGGCAGGCAACCTCTTCCATTTTGGCCAATTTCGCGCCCATATACCCCAATACGTAACCAACCGCATTATGAATCACCGCCGCGGAGAAAAGAAGAATCCCGGCCGTCAGCAGCAGGTCCCGCGAAAGTGCCGTAATAATCGCAATGCTGAAACACAGCCCCGCCATGGAAAAGATCGGCAAAATACGATCCCGCCATTGTGAGTATTTATGAAGGAGCTTGTTGGCGATCAGGCCGGCCGCAATCGGAAGAATAATCATCTTGATGATAGACAGCATCATGGCGGCAAAATCAATATGGGTATACTGCTGGGCCAGAAGCTTCATCATAAACGGCGTCATCAGAGGTGAAAGCAGGGTCGAACAGGCCGTCATCGTAACCGAAAGCGCCACGCTGCCCCGGGCAAGATACGTAATTACATTCGAGGCCACGCCCCCCGGACAGGAACCGACCAGAATCACCCCGACTGCCACCATCGTTTCCAGGCCCAGACTTTTAGCCAGCAGCATTCCGGCTATCGGCATCACTGTAAACTGCAGAATCATCCCGATCAAAATGGCCCGCGGCATTTTCAAAACCCGTGTAAAATCCCCCAGGCAAAGTGTTGTTCCCATGCCGAACATAATCAACTGAATGACCGGAACAATCAGTTTCTTGAGTTCAAAACCGCCCCAGCTTATAAACCATTCCGGGTAGAACATGGTGGCCGTTACGGTGGCCAGTACACACAATGTAAAAGACAGCCCCTTGAAATGGGTTGTCCCTCGAACGGCAACCGCCAGAGAAAGAAACATCAGAATGAGCAGCGGACCGGGCCATCCATTCAGCGATGCGGCAAAACTGACGAAAGCGCTGCCCAGGAAAACAATTCCCAGGAGGAACATGGCTCGGTAAAATCTATTGTAATGTGTCTTTTCTATTGTCATCAGGACTCTCGTTTATCCAATCGAAGTCTTCCGCGCATGATCAGGGAATCGTCCATGGAAGTTGTTCCGATATCTTTTGCGGTATTCCGTCGGACTCAAACCGGTCTGTTTCTTGAAGAATCTCGCAATATGTGAATATTCCTTATATCCGAATTGTATGGCGATCTGCTTGACCGTCAGATCTGTCTGGATCAACAGGTGGGCAATTTTTTCTGCGGAAGCACGTTTGATCTCATCCTTGATCGAACGTCCAAGAACTTCATGAAACTTCGCCTGCAATTTGCGCTTTGATACGGCAGTCGCCTGAACCACATCGTTGACCTGAATGATTTGGTGACTGTTCTGGTGGATATAACCCAGGGCCTGTTTCACTTCCGGATCCTTTACCGCCATCCGATCCGTAGACATTCGAACCTCTACCTTTAAAGGACGAATGAGAACCGTTTGCTTTTCCGGCGTGTGTCCCTGCATCAACTGGTCCAGTAGTTTTGCCGCCTGGTACCCGGCGGTTTGTACATCCAGGCGGATGCTGGACAGGGACGGCATGCAAAAATTGCAGACCATTGGGTCACTGTCGACCCCCAGCACCGCCACCTCTTCGGGAACTTTAATCTGTTCCTGCCTGCAGGCCTCCAGAAGATCCCGCCCCCGGTCATCATTGCAGGCAAATATGCCGATGGGCTTGGGCACACTCTGAAGCCATCGGCCCAGCGAAGCATGGTCTGTTTCCCCCCGGCCGTCGTTCTCGCCCATCTCCTGCCGGTAACGAAATACCCTGCATCCTTTGTCAACAAGAAACGTTGAATAACTATCACCTCTTTCCAAAGACCAGGAAAACGCATCGAAGCCGCAATATCCGAAATAATGATAGTTCCGGTCAAGATATTCCCGGGCAGCCATGAGGCCGATCTCTTTGTGGTCCAGAACGACCCTTGGCAAGCGGCTTTCTCCATGATTCCATTCAGCCGCCAAAATCGTAGGGATTCCTGACTCTGTGTAGGACTTCGTTAAATCAGGATCGCAGGTGATTACCCCTGTCGGCCTCCATTGAGGAAACCAGACAGAGGGCGTGTTTCTGTAGCAGGCCTGTCCGTTTCTGTAGAAAAGTCCCGGATCACCGAAATGAAACTGCCAGGGAGAATGCTCATCCGCGTATTTGGAAATTCCTCTCAGAAACTCTCTTCCGTTTCCGCGGGAAGATTCGATAACCAGCAGAACCTTTGGATTAGCAGACGAAGCCATAGACATCTTTTATAAGAGATTTCTTCGTTTTTAAAAACAGCCGTTCATTCATGATACGTTCAAACGAGACAGGATAATCATGCTCAGGCCGAGGAGGAAGAATAGAAACATCAGGACCAACAGAACATGGGTGCCTTTGGGGGCGGCTTTGAATTCTTTCCAGACAAACACGCCCCACATTGCGGCCACCATGGTAGCCCCCTGTCCCAATCCGTAAGAGATGGCAAATCCCGCCGAACCGGAAGCAAGAATACTCATCGACATACCCAAACACCAGATCATGCCGCCCAGAATTCCGACCGTATGGATTTTCACACTTCCTTTTGAGAAATACTCTCCATAGGAAGCCGGCTGTCCGGCAAAGGGCTTGGCCATGACAATACTATTCCACAGGAAATTCGAAAGTAAAACCCCTGCCGAGAATAAGAAGACCGCAGAATAGGGGGTAAGAGATCCTTCTTGGATCGCCGTAAAATCCGTCGACATGGAAGCGGCGACAAATCGGTAAAAGAATCCCATCAGAACTCCGGCCAGCACGGAGAGGACAATTCCTTTTATCGGCGTTTTCTGATCCTGTGAAGAAAGCCGTTTGTACGCAACCGCATCAATCAAAATAGCCAGGGTCACCGACAAGACGCCTGCGAACAGGAGCACCGGGTTGCCCAGCGGGGTCGCAATATAGTTGGTAATGACCCCTAATACAAGGGCCAGCCCAACACCTACCGGAAAAGCCACGGCCATCCCGGCCACGGCAATCGCACCAACCAAAAGAATATTGGACAAATTAAATACAAAACCGCCCAGAATCGGAAGCAGAAGATTCTGCCCTGTAGACTGTGACAGATTTTCAAAAAATCCCTGTCCCCGGTTCCCGAAACTGCCCAGTGTCAGTGCCGCAAGCAATGAAAAGACAAACACGCCAATCGCATAATCCCAGTAAAATAACTGGAATTTCCACTCTTTCGTAGCCAGTTTCTGTGTATTTGCCCAGGAACCCCAACACAGCATCGTGACAACACAGAGCACAACGGCAAGCGAATAAGATTCTACGATAAACACGATACGTCTCCTTTGCCTTAACTATCGGATATATTCTTAACAGACTGACGAATATTAAATTTCGTAGGCAGCATAATATGCCTGTCTCTAAATGTATCTTTGGATTCAATCTGATCCAGAAGCATCTTTACGGCGATCTCACCCATGACCGCATTTTGCTGGGCAATGGCTGTCAAGGGAGTAGACAGGTACGCAAAGTACTGCAGCTCATCAAACGAAATCAGAGAGATGTCGTCAGGAACCCGCAAATGTTCCTCGAGAATCGCAGACATGGCTCCAAAAGCCATTGAACTGCCTAATGAAAAGATTGCCGTAGGTCGCGGATTTCTTTTTAACAATAATTTGGTCTCAATATACCCTCGCTGCTGATCATATTGATCGCCAACGATAAAATCAGTATTTACGGAAAGACCGTGCTTTTGTAGGGCCTCCTTGTATCCCCGTACTCTGTCTGTAGTCAGTCCGCAGCCCGGAAGACCCTGAATGCAGGCGATTATGCGATGCCCGTTGAAGATCAGATACTCGGTTGCTTCAAAGGCCGCCCGGTAATTATCGGAGGTGACATAAGGAATGTCCATGTCCGGAAAATAACGGTCAACAATCACAATCGGTTTTCCGTGCTTATACAATTCGAGAAAATGGCTGCCTGTTTGACCTAACGGAGACACAATAATTCCATCCACGTTATTGGAGTTCAGCAGCCAGAGTGATTCGACTTCCACCATTTCCGATTCCCCGCTGTCGCACAGCAGGATGGAATAATTGCTTTTCCTTGCCTCTGACTCAATATGCCTTGCCAGGGTTCCAAAAAAAGGATTGGCAATATTGGGCACAATAAGCCCCAATGTGTTGGTTTTCTGAAGTCGTAAATTCCTGGCTGTCTTATTCGGAGTGATATCCAGTCTGGCCGCCTCACTGATAACCGCCTTCGCTGTCTTTGAACCAATTCGATATCGTTTTGCCTGCCCGCTCAAAACTCGAGAAACCGTTGTTGCCGACAGGCCCATATGCTCAGCCAGGTATTTAATCGTGTTTTGACTTGAAAGAGGTTCCATTGGCTCACTTCCTCATAGTTTGCTTTTTCGATTGTGCATCATTGCACAATCGATAATGCACAGATTATAACATGCCCCCGGCGTGTGTAAAGTAAATTTTTTCTTTTTTAAAATTTTTTTTTGAATAGAGGTTCTTTCATTTACCAAAAAACTCGTATCCCATTTCTATTTAATTAGTTATAAATATCGATGAGGTGCCTTTTCCCGGTATTTTTACAATTTATCAATAGGAATCCGAAAAAAGTGAACACTGTGTTATTTTGTGCTTCTATCGTATGCTGAAAAAAACGACATGCTTATTACATAAGTATTTATTTTTTAGATACTTATATTAGATTGCGAGCGAGAGGAGTCGAACCTCCACGTCCCGAAGGACACAAGGACCTAAACCTTGCGCGTATGCCAATTCCGCCACGCTCGCTTACTCCCGGTTAGAACAATTCTTCTTCCCTGTCCTCCGCTTCATCCTCTTGGTCTTCTTCAATGGCGGGAGCTTGTTCTTTTCCAGACGTATATCGACCTTCTATCTCTGTTATTCGTTTTTCTGCCTCTTCCAGAATATCGCGGCATCGTCCTATCAAAGCCATCCCCTTTTCATACTGCTGAAGACTTTCCTGAAGAGGAACTTGGCCGGTTTCGATTTTTTCGACTATTTCCGTCAAATCTCGAAGCGCCTGTTCAAACGTCATTTCCCGCATTACCTGGTCGTTTTTTGTTTGTTTGTTCTTTTTTGCCATCCGCTTATCCTATTCTTCAGGGTGAGAGATCTTTTCAACCCGGCTGTGGATTTTTTTCCGTCCTGCCAGCTCCGTTATAATTCGATCTCCCGCTTCCACCTCATCGGCGCGCATTATGAGTCTGCCCGTCTGGGCACGAATCGTTATACTATATCCCCGACCTAAAACAGATCGCGGATTCAGCGCCCCCAGTTTATTCTCGAGGGCCGATAATTGCAACTGCTTTCGATTCAGCGTCTTTACCAGGCCTCGTCCTGCTTTGTCGGTAATCCGGTATATAACAAGACGCTGATCCGAAATCATCCTTGCCGGTTCAATCTTTCGGACCGTCATAAAAAACCGATCCAGCTCGTCCCGGAGGCGGGAAAACCGCTGCCGTGCGGCACGTGATAATCGCAGGGAACCCTCATCAACCTGCTGCCAGGATCGTTCTGTTATACCGGTCGGCTCCCGAAAGACCCAACTTGCCAGAATCGTCTGAAATCGAGCTCTTGCCGTTTCATGCCGAAGAAGGATATTTTGATACAACCGTTGCGAAATCATTTCCAGACGCCGGAGAACCTCTTTTCCGTCCGGAACAGCGAGTATCCCGGCCTTCGTCGGCGTAGAGGCCCTTGCATCCGCAACCAGATCCGCTATTGTTACATCCACTTCATGCCCAACAGCACTGATAATGGGGATTTTTGAAGCAAAAATTGCACGGGCAGTGACTTCTTCATTAAAGGCCCATAAATCTTCCATTGAACCGCCGCCGCGTCCGACAATCAAAATATCTATTTTCTTCCGTTGATTATCGCGATTTATCCGTCCAATTACATCGGCTATTTTTTTCGCCGCCCCCTCCCCCTGTACCGGCACATCAAACACAATTATTTTGCAACAGGGCCAGCGAGTTAAAATGCTGTCTGTAATATCTTTTACGGCCGCTCCGCTCCGGCTGGTAACGATTCCAATCGTCATGGGATAAGGAGGAAGCGGCTGCTTATATTTGTCATCAAACAGCCCCTCGGCCTTTAATTTAGTGCACATCTGCTCGAATGCAATCTGAAGGGCACCGAGGCCGGCCGGCTCGAGACGGTCTGCATAAAACTGATATTTACCCTGAGGCAGATAGACTTCAATATGGCCGACAGCCATGATTTCCATGCCGTTTTCCGGCCGGAACTTAAGGTCTTTGAAACGGCTTGACCACAAAATACACGAAAGCTGTGAAGACTCATCTTTAAGAATAAAATAACAATGTCCGCTGTGATGCCTCTTCCAGTCACTGATCTGCCCGCGCACAATCAACCGTGCCGGAAGACCCTCTTCGAGAGTGCCTTTGATCAGCGAGTTAATCTGGGAAACGGAATAAACCGGCAACTGTTTTCTGGCCATAATTAGAAAGATTATAATCGATCAAACTAAAGGGAACAAGAGATCATAGTTTCAGAGGCTCTTGTTACATAAAATTGCCCAAAACAACACTTAAATAGAAATATGTTAATATGGGAAAGAATTATGGGCAAAAATTTTTGAAAATAAACTTATTTTTTTATCAATATTTTAAATTCTCATATCGGCTCTACAAATGAAGGTCACGCCTGACTAAGGAGTGCCAAACCTTCGTAACCAGAGGCAGTCGTAATCGATTGCCTCTGCTTTTTTTAAATAAATCGAGAAACAATATCTTTCCTATATTAACAATCGCTGTTTTGTTCATCTGTACAAAATCCTTACGGACACTTTTTTCCAAAGCTGCTTTTCTTTTTTAATTCCAAATTTTTAATCAAAAAACCGCGTATTTTTATCAAAAAAAAGCTTTTTCGAAAACTGGCACATTACTTGCACAATCTTGCTTCGACTGATAGTGCCTTTATGGAGAACCGTTTATGATTAAAGATAGTGCAATATTAGATCTTCTCGAATCCGGGATGCGGGCCGAAGGGCTTCGCCAGCAAACGATTGCCAACAATATCGCCAACATGAACACAGAGGGATATCGGCGGCTGGATACCAATTTTGAGAAGATCCTTACCAAGGCCATCGAAAAACAGGGACCCATCGACATCAAATCGCTGGATGCGGATATTATTCAGCCCCAAAATACCCCGATTAATGAATACGGGAATGACGTTTCCATGGACAAAGAAGTCGGTGAAATGATTAAAAATACGGTTCAACACAAGACTTATATGCTTTTGTTAAAGAAAAAATACCAGCAGATGGAATCCGCGATACGTTTTTAAGAAAAATGGTTTAAAAGGATTGAATCATGAACATTGATACAAATATGTTCAGTTCTATTGATATCGCCACATCGGGGTTACGCGCCTATAACAAACAAATGGAAGTAATCGGTTCCAACCTGGCCAATATCCAGACAACGGATGCGGGCAACGGGCAACCGTATCGCAGACTCATTGCGGAATTTCGTACGGCCGACGAAGAAGATATTAAGGGTGTAGAACTCAGCGATATCATACAAGACCAAAGCGCTTTTCAGCGTATTCTCCAGCCGGGGCATCCGCAGGCAGACGAAGAAGGATACGTAAGCATGCCCAACGTCAACTGGCCAACCGAAATGATCAATCTGAACATGGCCAGCCGGGCATATCAGGCCAATGCGGCCGTACTTAAACGGTACCAACGAATGGTAGAATCCAGTCTTGAATTGTTAAAATAGTGAGGGTCAGTTATGGCAATCCAATTTAATCCAAACGTAAATGTGCACGCCAGCCCAGCTCAGGCGGCACCCACAAAAGTTCATTCGACGGAGGATCTGAAACAGGAACCGTTTGGAAACAAGATCCTTGATTCTCTCAATAAAGTCAATCAGCATCATCAGGATGCCAATGCATCGATCGTGGATCTCATGACCGGAAAACAACAGGATATTAATTCGGTTGTGGCCTCCGTGGCCAAGGCCGACATGAGTTTTAAATTGCTTGTCGGTGTACGCAATAAACTGGTAGAGGCCTATAAAGAAACGATGCGGATGCAGATCTGAGAATTGACCGGTCACGCGGAGGGCAGTCAATAGCATGGGTTTTCTTGATAAAATTAATGCCGTGTGGCAAAAAGTCGGACTGGTACAGCGTGCCCTGTTGGCGGCCATCGTCATCGCATGCGTGCTGACCGGTGTGCTGCTGACGCGCTGGGCCTCCCGTCCGGAAATGCGGCTTTTATTCGGCAACCTCGACCTTGAACAGGCCGCCATAATTGCCGATAAAGTCAGTGAACAAAACGTTCCCTACGAAATTCGGGGGGGCGGCAAAAGCATTTATGTTCCCGCCGAACGGGTTCATGAAATGCGTGCGGCCCTGGCGAAAGACGGCCTGTTGCCGCGTGACGGTGAACCGGGCTATGAAATATTTGACAATGAAAAACTGGGTGTCAGTCCGCTCGTGCAAAAACTAAATTACAACCGCGCCCTCC
>JAHDQI010000367.1 GCA_018433925.1 Phycisphaerae bacterium
TCGCAATCCTCCTCGGTCATGGGCACACAGATCAGGCCCCGACCGTGCGTGACCATAAAATTGATCAGTTCCGGCGTTATTAACTCCGCCGCCGCCACCAGGTCGCCCTCATTTTCACGGTCCTCATCGTCCACAAGGACAATCATCCGGCCCTGCCGCAGATCCTCTAAAACCTCTGATATTTCACTAAAATCGTTCATTCAATCGCCTGCTTGTTTTATTCCTGTTTTTCAAATTCCTCAATATAGCGGATTCCGCCGTAAATGTAAATAGCCGTCGCCGCAAACGCCGTCACCGCCGTAATCGTCCACAACCCATCCATGAAATAACGCCAGCCCTCAATCAACCGTTCCATCTCCGGACTCAGCAGGACCAAAAAAACCATGACCAACTGAAAAAACGTGCTCAGCTTCCCCGCAAACACCGGCACAATGCGTACCTGATTCGTAAGAAGATACGCAATAAGAAAACCCAGCGTCACAAGCACATCCTTACCAATAATCAACACCACGACCACGGCCGGCAGCCGATACCCCCGCACCGAAGTCGGCTCAATCGCCAGAAGAATACACGCACATGTCATCAGCAGCTTATCGGCCAGCGGGTCCAGAAACGTACCCAGCCGGCTTATCTGACGACGCACCCGGGCCAGGTACCCGTCCAGCGCATCGCTGAGCCCCATAATCACCAGCAGGACAATCGCCGCGTAACGCAGCCGGTCTCCAGAGTCCGGATGATTGATTGACAGCATGCAGATCACAAATGGAAGAATCAGCAAAATGCGGCCAATCGTAATATAATTCGCCAGGGTATCGAATCCGGCCTGCTGTTTCATAAATCTCCTCCCGCGGTTGGACCTACAAAATACGGCCGCCGTCCACAACCAGGTTACGCCCGGTTATCGAATCGTTTTTCAACAGAAAGAAAACCGCCGCCGCAATCTCCTCCATCGATGGAAAACGACCCATCGGCACGCGAGCGGCTCGGACAATCGCCTCCTCGCCGTCCGGTATGCTTCCTTCCACAATTCCCGGCGCCACGGCGTTGACCGTCACCGCCGGAGCCAGTTCACGGGCCAGGGCATACACCGCCGCGGCCAGCCCGGCCTTCGAAGCGCAATAGACACTGTAATTCTTCCACGGACGCTCAACCGAGGCATCGGTAAAACAGACGATCTTCCCGACAGGCCGCGCGGCCCCGGAAGCATCTTCGCGTTTGGCGATCGATTCGGCGAAAAGACTTGCCAGGAAAAGCGGCGAGGTCAGGTTTATCTCGATCAGGTCCCGGTTTCGCTGTCCGTCCGGGCGCTCGGCCGGCGTCTTTCCAAAAAGACCGGCCGCCAGAATCAGCAGGTCGATCCGTCCCCACTGTTCAACCCGGCTGAACATCCTCCGAACCTGCTCCTCACATCGCAAATCCGCCCCCGCGGCCAACCCTCGGCTGCCCAGACGCTCCGCCTCGGCCGCCAGTTCCGCCGCGGCCGCCTCCTGCCGGTGGTAATGACAGGCGCAATGCACCCCCTCCCGCGCCAGAGCCGGCACAAGAACCCGTCCGATTTTCCCCGTCGACCCGGTAATCAGGGCAGTTTTTCCCTTTAAATCCATGCCCGCATGGTAGAATATCCCTGCGCTGTTAGCAAGCAAATGTTCCTGCTCCACGCAGGCAGAAAACCGATTCGACCGTCGAGTTTTACTTGATAGAGGTCCAAAATACCGTATAATGCGTTCAAAATGGCTATTGGGAGACAGAGATGGCATATTTAACTGTGAATATCGATCCTATCGCAACGATCCGGCAGGCGCGGCGGACCGACGAACCGGACCCCGTTTGGGCAGCCGCCCTGTGTGAGCTGGCAGGGACTAACGGAATCACCGTTCACCTACGGCAGGATCGCCGGCACATCAACGACCGCGATGTCCGCCTGCTCAAGGAAACCGTCGCCTCCAAATTCAACCTCGAAATGTCACTGGCAGAACCGATCGTGCGAATCGCCGAAAAAGTCCGCCCCGATCAGGTCACCCTCGTACCGGAGAACCGCGCAGAACTGACCACCGAAGGCGGCCTCAACTGCGCCGGACAGCAGAAACGACTGGCCCAGATCGTCAAACGGATGCACCGCAAAGACATCCTCGTCAGCACATTTATCCTGCCCGACGAAAAGCAGATTCTCGCCTCCGCCGAGGCCGGCTGCGACGCCGTCGAACTGCACACCGGACCCTATGCCAACGCGAAAACCGACAGCCGGATCGAAACAACGCTCAACCAGCTTCGTGACGGCCGCGATATCGCCGCCGCCGCCGGGCTGATCGTCCATGCCGGACACGGCCTGACCTATCGAAACATCCGGCCCGTGGCCCGCATAGAAGGCATCTGCGAATTCAACATCGGACACAGCATCATCGCAAGGGCCGTCCTCGTCGGCATCCGCCAGGCAACCGAAGAAATGATCCGATTAATCGAACAATAAACAGGGAGCAGATTATGTTCAGCGGAAGTATGGTAGCGCTTATTACGCCGTTTCAGGACGGACAGATTGATTATGAAACCCTCGATGAACTCATCGATTTCCATCTCGAAAGCGGAACCGACGGCATTGTCCCGGTCGGCACCACGGGCGAATCGCCCACCCTCGGGTTTGAAGAGCATAAAAAAGTCATCGAGTGGGTCGTCAAGGCCGTCGGCGGGAAAATCCCCGTCATCGCCGGCACCGGCGCCAACAGCACCGCCGAAGCCATCGAACTGACCGAATACGCACGCAAAGTCGGCGCCGACGGCTCGCTCCAGGTCTGCCCCTACTACAACAAACCCACACAAGAGGGCTTTTACCACCACTTCGCCGCCATCGCCGAAGAAGTGGACATTCCCCTCGTGCTCTACAACATCCCCGGCCGATGCGGCGGCGGCGGACTGGCTCCCGAGACCGTCGCCCGCCTGGCGGAGATCGAAAATATCGTCGCCATCAAAGAAGCCACCGGCTCCCTCGACCAGGCCAGCCAGATCGCCTCTCTGTGCAATATCACGATCCTTTCCGGGGATGATTCCCTGACCCTGCCCCTCGCCTCTGTCGGCGGCAAGGGCGTCATCAGCGTCGTGGCCAACATTGTCCCGGCGGATGTCAAGGCCATGACCGACCTGATCCTCGAAGGCGATTTTGTGTCCGCGCGCAAATGGCACCGCAAACTCTTCCCGCTGGCCAAATCCCTCCTGGGGCTGTCCACCAATCCCATCCCCATCAAAGCGGCCATGGATATGCTTAATATGGCTTCCGAAGAAATGCGACTGCCCATGACGCCTCTGACCGATCCCCAGAAGGACCAGCTCCGTAACATTCTCATCGCCTACGGAATTCTGTCCTGAACCGAATCGAAGCGTCCCTCTGCACCCCCTGTCAGGAAAGATCGGCCTGCGGCAGATAAATCGCAAACACGGCCTGGCCGTCGTTCCGGGTATCCAGTTCAATCCGGCCGTTATGGCATTCGATAAACCGTTTGGCCAGCGGCAGATTCAGGCCGGTTCGAAAACGCGTGACCTTATATTCCGCGGGCTCAAAAAGATTCCGAGGATCGGCCGGCAGGGGAATATCCGCCGCCATACAAACCATAAACTCTTTCGTATCAGACAGATAACGCGTTTCTACCGTCACCGGGCAATCGCGGCCGTCTTCCGGATCAAGCAGATGAAAAAGGAAGTGACGAATCACCTGCCGAATTTTGTCCGAATCCAGATGGGCGGCAGGCAGACTCTCTTCAAGATGGAGTTTGAGCAGAGCGGTTTTTCCCTGCATCGAGACGGGCAAGTCGCCCACGGCCTGCCGAAGGACCTGGTTCAAATCA
>JAHDQI010000077.1 GCA_018433925.1 Phycisphaerae bacterium
GAGCTGTTTATTGCCGAATGGATGGAATGTACCCTGCAGCCGGCGTGGGCCTGCTGGGAATAAAATACATAGGATTGAACAGGTGAAAACGAAACTTTTAACAGGAGGTAGAACAATGAAAAGCAAGTGGATGATTATGTTGTTGGTTTTGTTAACGGCAGGTTTTACCCAGGCGGGTGTGATTATTACCGGTGTTCTGGATGGGGGATTGGCGGGAGGCACCCCAAAAATGATTGAATTATATGTCTATGGAACTGAAGATTTGACTGACTGGTCGGTGAAAAATTATAACAATGGAAATATCTCACCTACTAATTCTACTACTCTGAGTGGAGTCTATACAAACCAGTTTGTTTACGTGACTTGTTCAGGAACAACGCCCACTTCGGCTACGGCCTTCGACAGTATTTGGGGTATACTTGAGGGCGATTTTCTTAATGTGATTGAAGGACCTGCCCTCCAGTTTAATGGGGATGATGCGGTAGCCCTGCATAATCCCAGCGGAGGTATTGTCGATGTTTATGGTGTGATTGGTGAAGATGGAACAGGTAAGCCCTGGGAGTATTATGACAGTTGGGCCATCAAGAATGACGATATCGCGGATTCGCCGATTTTTAATGTTTTAGATTGGGAAGTATGGCCCGTTGATAGTACCGATGGACTGGATGCGGATATGCATCGTGCTTTGATTCCTTTCGGAACCTATCAATATGGCGGCGATCCGAATATTCCGGACCCGAATATCCCTTCGGTTGAGTATGCTTATGGATGGGAGGACGGAGCCGGACATATTATTTACTCGAAGGGGAATGTATATAAAGCTCAGAACAGAGCCGAACAGGTACGCAGTGGTTCTCGTGCTGTCAAAGTAAGTGTCAAGCCGACGACGAATAATAATTCCAAGGCGGCGATTGCCTGGGTTAAGAATTTGGAAGCGGGCAATCAGGTGACGGCTAAGGTTTGGGCTTACGACAATGAGCCCCAGGGCAGTGGCTACAATAGTACAAAAATTGTGGCCGATTACACAAGCTCCGAAGACCTTACAAAAGATTTTGGTTTTGTTATCGGCGGAAGTGACTATACGCAGGGTACCGGCTGGGAAGAACTGGAAACAACCTTTACCTTTATTCCCAGTGAGGATGAAGAACAAAGTGGCATGCTTATCTCGGCCTTGTTAAGTGTTAATTATGCCAATGAGATTGAAAATTATTATCTGGATGATATTACGATTATAGTGCCGGAACATGCGGAAGTGGTACTGCCTCCGGCGTATGATCCGAATACGTATACGACCCATGAATACGGTTGGGAAAACTTTGATCCGTTTGATCCGGATTTCCGGGAGACGGTTCTGCTGGGCACCTTCAGCGCGATTCAAACGGGCCTGGAGATCGGCGAGGTCCGCAGCGGTACAAAAGCCGTTTGGGTTTCCGATGATACGGCGACCGAAACCGCGGAAGGATACATGGCATGGATTACCGGATTGCAGCCGGGCGACTATATCACCGCCTCCTGCTTCGGCAAGAGTTATGCGGGCCAGACCAGCGGCGGCCTGCGGATGTGGGCACATTATACTTATGACGACAACAATATCCGCAGTTTTGCCGGTTCGGCAGGCGGTTATGAGGGGTATTCCAATCCCGATGAATGGGTCGAATTCAGCAAGATGTGGGTCCTTCCGGATGCTGCCTATGAAGACAGCCAGGGAGTCCCGCAGCAGATTAGCGGTGTGGTGATCAAGGTGCGGACGTATTCGGCCGTGGGTGAGGGCGGATTTGTGGATGATCTGTCGATTGAGGTTCCCGAGTACGCCGTGGTTACGTTCCCGAGCATGGACGGGGATGCGATTTGTGTAGGCGGGCTGCCGTCGCCGTATGATTTTGACGGCAACTGCAAGGTGGACCTGGCTGATCTGGTCGTGATCATGGAAGATTGGCTGCTGTGCAATCTGCAGCCGGCCGAGGATTGCGGTCTGTAATGTGTAACTCGTGACCCGATGTGTTTTTTGCGGGGGCCGGCGGCAGAGGGCGTCGGCCCCCTTTTTATTTGGACAACGGCAGCCGAAAGGAGCGTCAGTCGAAAACGATGGACTATGCGGTACATTCTGATGGGCGCGGCGGAGGGGCGGTCGGTTTTGGATTGTGCCTGCTTTGCGGGCTGGCGGCGTTTGCGGAGGCGGCGATGATTCGTGCGGCGACCTTTAATTGTTCGCTGAACCGCCCGACGGCCGGGCGGCTGGCGGAGGATTTGTCCGGCGGCGGGGACGAGCAGGCCCGGAATGTGGCCGAGATTATCCAGCGGGTGCGGCCGGATATTCTGCTGCTCAACGAGTTTGATTACGACCGGCAGGGCGAGGCCGTCCGGCTTTTCCAGCGGGAGTATCTGGCGGCCGGTCAGGGCGGGCAAAGGCCCATTGAGTATCCTTATTATTACACTGCGCCGGTCAATACGGGGGCAGCGTCCGGGCTGGATCTGGATCGCGACGGCCGGGCCGACGGTCCGGGGGATGCCTTCGGGTACGGGCAGTTTGAGGGGCAGTACGGCATGGTCTTGTTTTCGAGGTTCCCGATTCAGAGGTCGGCCGTGCGGACCTTTCAGCGTTTTTTGTGGAAGGATATGCCGGGGGCGTTGCTGCCGGATGAGGAGGCCGTAGAGGCCGCCGGCGACTGGTATTCGCGGCAGGCCCTTGCGGTTTTTCGCCTGTCGTCCAAGAGCCATTGGGATGTGCCCATCGAGATCGGCGGGGCCGTGCTTCATGTGCTGGCAAGTCATCCGACGCCGCCGGTGTTTGACGGACCTGAAGACCGCAACGGCCGGCGCAATCATGATGAAATCCGCTTTTGGACCGATTACCTTACCCCGGAAAGGAGCGAATATATCTATGATGACCGGGGTCTTTTCGGCGGTCTGTCGGCCGAGGCGCTGTTTGTTATTTGCGGCGATTTAAACGCCGACCCTGTCGACGGGGACGGCCTGCGTGAGGGGATCAGCGGCCTGCTTGCTCACCGGCGGGTGCGGGATGTGCGGCCTGCTTCCAAAGGAGCCGCCGAGGCCGCCGCACTGCAGGGGGGTGTGAATTCGGATCCTATCGGCCCGCCTGAGCTGGATACTTATCAGTCCCGGCCGGGTTTACCGCCGGGCAACCTGCGGCTGGATTATGTTTTGCCCTGCCGGACCCTGGAGGTTATAAAAGCAGGTGTTTTCTGGCCGGAAAAAGCCGATCCGCTTTCGTCTCTCACGGCCGGGCCGCCGTATGCGAGTTCCGACCATCGGCTTGTATTCGTGGATCTGGTGATTCCGGAGTAATTAATGCCGAATCAGGAAAGGGTATGTCGAGTATGAAACAGTCAAGTCCGCAGGAAGCGCTGGAGGCCTCGCTGGCGGAGAACCGGCCGGGTTTTTTGAAGAATGCGCGGGTGTATTTGTCCGGTCCGATGGACTTTGTGCACAGCCGAAAAGAGGAGAAAAAGCGGGGCTGGCGGGTGCGCGTGGGACAGTTTTTAAAAACACTCGGGGCAACGGTTTTTGATCCGTGGTCCAAGCCGAGTGTGCTCGGGATGTATGATTACGGACGGGAAGGTGAAAAATCAGCGCGTCTTCGTCAGACCTGGACCTTTGAACAAACGGAAAAGGGCCGCCAGGCGCGGAAACAGTGCTGTGATACGTTTCGGGAAATTATGCATCTGGATTTGCGGATGGTGGATATCAGCGATTTTGTGATTGCGTACAGCCCGACCAATATTTACAGCGTGGGGACGCCGCACGAAATCATCGTTGCAACCCAGCAGCACAAACCGGTGCTGTTTGTCAGCCCGCCTGTTTCGTTTACGGCGCTTGAGCATCTTCGCAAACACCTCGAGGAAAAGCAGGATGAGAAAGGGCAGCTTTTGCTGGCGGATCTCGAGAGGCAGGTTCCGATCAAGTCCAATCCCGGGGGTGTGCCGAGTTTGTGGTATATGCCGCTTGTTGGCGGAGAAAACTTTTTCGATGGATTCGGCTTTGCCCGCTATCGCGATCAGTTTGAGTGGACGCCGGACCCGGTGGATCGGCTGGAGGAGAAATTTCCGCCGGCCCGGCCGCTGCTGCCGTTTTTGGAGCAGCTTCATCGGAAAGGCAAGGCGCCGGAAAAACGGGATCCGGTCAGCGGCAAGATGGTTCCGGATGATGACTGGCTGCTGCTGGATCTGGCGCGTCAGAACCGAACCTGACACATAGAGGGGGACAATTAATTCAAGGCGTATTTTATCTACTTGTAGAGATACGCTCATTCAAATTGCGCTGAGCTGTGGGTTTCTTTTTGTTCAATTTTTGAAGTTGCCTTCGTTTTTTCCTTTAAAAAAACGGAATCATTGTCCTATTCATGTGGACACAGTTATTTGAGGACACTTTGGAAAAAGAAAATGTCAAAATAGAGGCCTTTGTAAGTCTTTTTGCTTCTCATCAGGCGAGGATTTATTCGTTTATTCTTTCCCGGATTCCGAATTTCAGCGAAGCGGATGATGTCATGCAGGAAACGAGTAAGATGATGTGGATCAAGTTTGATGAGTTTGAGCGGGGGACCGATTTCGTTGCCTGGGGGGTTAAAATTGCCCATTTTCGCATTTTGGAACATCGACGGACCAGAAAATCTCAGCAAAAAATCCATTTTACGGACTCGTTGGATCGGGAAATCAAGGACAAGGCCGAGAAACGGCAGGATAAATCCAAAGAATACCTGGCTTTTCTGAAAGACTGCATTCGCAAGCTCAGTCCCCAGGACCGGAGTTTGATTCTGCTTCGGTATCAGCAAAATCTGAAAGTCAAAGAGATTTCCGAGCGTTTCGGCAAATCGGTACAGAGTATTTATCAAAATATCTCCCGTGTGCAGGGCCTTTTGCTGTTTTGTGTGAAGAAGGCCGTTTCGTTGAGGGTTCAGAAATGAAAAAACCCGATCTGAAAACCCGGAGCCAAATCAGTTATTATCTGAATCTTGCGCTTGAAGGGCTTCTGACCGATGAAGAGGCTGCGCAGCTTAATCAGCTTCTGGAACAAAATGATCCGGCCCAGGATTTTTACCTGGATCTGGTTGAGATGAATTACGCGCTTCGCAAGCTGGACTGGACTTCCGGCGGGCTGCCTGTCGAGGCAGACAGCGGGCTGGAAGAGAACCTGTGGACGGCTCTTGCGGTTTATGAAAAAACGGCGCCGGCCGTGGAAGTCGAGCCGACGGAAGAACCCGCAGAGAAGAAAAAGGTTTCTTCGCCCGCTCCGAAGGTCGAAAAGCGCATCAGCCGTATGTCGATTGTCATGGCGATTACTTCTTTTGCCGCTTTGTTTCTCATCCTGGCCTATGTGCATTTATTCCCGCGTGTTTATCCGGAAGCCACGGCGGTTTTGCTGGACAGCACGGAGGCGCGCTGGGCCAATCCGGCCCATTCGCTCCGGGCCGGGGATTTGATTATGAATACGGATCAGACCCGGGTGCTGCTGTCGGGGGTCGTGAAGGTCCGGTCGTATCTCGGTCCGGAGGTGATTGTTGAAGGTCCTGCTCATTTTGAGTTTCCTGAAATGGAAAAACTGCGTCTTCATTCAGGCCGTCTGTATGTAAAAGTTCCTCCCAATGCGATCGGCTATACCGTACAAACTCCATTTTTCAGCGCCATTGATCTCGGTACGGAGTTCGGAGTCAAAGTGGATGTCGATGGATCGGGCGATGTCCACATGTTTTCCGGAAAAGCTTCGATTGTCTCCGGAAGCCGGGGGCAGACGCGGGAAAGCCGTCTTTTAAATGAAGGCGGAGCCAGCCGAATTTTGAAGGACGGTCGGATCCGTGAAACCCTGTTAAATGCGACCGCGTTCGTCCGGGAAATCGATTCGCAGCGGCGGGTCATCTGGCGGGGCGAACCGGTTGATCTGGCTGATATCGTAGGCGGGGGAAACGGACTGGGCACAGGACTGCGCGGCAGTGCAATCGATCCGGAAGGGGCCCAATGGTATGAGGTGTCAACGATTTACACGGAGACCTGGCCCGGCAGAAAACCCTCTGACGAAACCTATCAGCGTATTTCGTTTAATTCCTTTGTAGACGGGGTTTTTGTTCCGAACGGGGAGACGGGAGAGGTGATTATCAGTTCGGCGGGGCATGTATTCGAGGAGGCGCCGCCTACTTCCGGCACCTATTGGCACGGCGTGACGCACTGGGATGATTCGAAGGGACGCTCCATTGTTCTGGACGGAGATCGGTTCGGAACCCCTGAAAAAACCGCGTTGCTGATGCATCCGAATTTGGGGATTACCTTTGATCTGGAAGCGATCCGGGAGAATTATCCCGGCCGAGTCATCACTGAGTTCAGCGCGTTTTACGGCGTATCGGATGCCTACCCGGACAAGAAAGTGCAGCCCAGCGCAGATTTTTGGATCCTGGTGGACGGCCAGGTCAAGTTTAAGAAACTCGATGTGAAGCTGCTGCAGACAGGCAGAATTCAGATTCCGATCTCGCAGTCGGATTTGTACCTGACCCTGATCACGACGCAGGGCCGGGAGAATTATTCCGCAGAGAGTCAGCACAAGGGGCCGACATACAATGACTGGTGCGTCTGGGGGAGCCCGGTTTTGCGGCTTGACTGACCGATTTATTTTGCATTGGCGTGAGACATAAGGACATGATGGTACGGAATCAAAATTATGTGCGGTTTATCCTGGTGATTCTGACAGGCGCTCTGGGTCTGGGTTCCATTCCGACGGCCGGACAGAATGACGGAATGCCGGGAGAGCCGCTCGGCGTTCTGCAGGGACGCCGTTCGAAGGAGATCAATCCTGTCGGCTCCACCCTGGGTGTCAATATCAATGTTGGGGCCAATGTGACCGAAGAGGATCTGGACAAACTGGCTGACCTGGGGGTGGCCTGGGCGCAAGTGCGGTTTCGGCTCAAACGAGCCGATGTACGGCCGGAGGAGACAGAGGCGACAGGTCCGGCCGGAACTGTGCTGAATTGGGATCATAATGACTTCCTCGTAAACGGAATTGCCCGTCGCGGAATTCAGATCATGGGGCATCTCGGAGGCATTTCTCGCCCGTTTTTCGACGAAACCAGGCATGGTACCGGTTCGACCTGGATTACGCCGGTATCCTCCCTGGATGCGATGGCTTCCTATATGGCCAATGTGGCGCAGATTGTCACTCGCTATCACGATAAAATTAAGGTCTGGGAAATCTGGAATGAGGTGGACAGTCCCAAGTTCTGGGAGCCGGAACCGAATGCCGAAGAGTATCGGCTTCTGTTTCGTCTTACCCGGGAGGTGATCTTAGGGATTCAACCCGATGCGAAAATTATATCGGGATCGCTGACGCTGCGGTTTGGTTCTTCCTTTGCGGAAGAGTTTATCAGGGGCGGCATCGTTTCCCAAAGCGACTATTTCGGAATTCATCCCCCCCGGCATTTGCCCGAACACGGGGACGGGCCTTGGCCTCATGAAGCTGATTTTTCGCGGCTCCTCGAACGGCTGCGCCGAGTCAATCCGCAGATCCAGATCTGGGATACCGAGGTGCAGGCCCTGACGGATACGCATTCTGCGGATCGTCTTCTGTCGTATGCCAGTCATGCCCGGCTGCTTCTTCGCCGGTTTTTGGTCCAGCATGAATTGGGGTACGTTTGTACGAACTGGCAGATGTTCAAAGGCGGACGTCCGCCGTGGAATCATCCCGGTCAATTGCTGAGTTATGAATCGAAGACCAATGAAAAATATGATGCTTTCAGGAATCTCGGTTCCTGGCTGGATGGCGACATTGCGCCCTCGCGGCGGTTTTCCGCTGAATATGATGAGGCCGGGGCTGTCTTGGCGGAGGATTATCGATTTTCCCGATGGGCACAGGACAATCAGGCGGGTCGTACGGCCGAGGGCGTTCTGGCGTTATCGTCGGATTTGTTTGCTCCTTCGGTCCGAAACAAAGTGACGAAGTATGTCGATATTTATTATTTCCGCCGCCTGAATGCCCTGGATCCGAAAGTTTCCGTATTGCTGCGGCGGGACGGGGAGTTGCTGGATCTGTGGCCCGATGGCTGGAGCGGTCTGGATTGCCGGGACGCTTTCTACCGGTGGTTCCGCCTGGAAGGCGACAGCGGCGGCCTGTTCGTTGTGGTACCCAAGGGGCAGCCCCTCGACGAGCTTGCCTTTGAACTGGTTGATATCGAGGCCCGATTGAGGCGAGGGCTGGAGGTGCGCATTCCGGCGTCGATGTTTGTGCCCCACGGGAAAAATCCTCTTCGATACAAACTTAGCCCGATTGCCGTCTCTCCTTCGGGAGCGGGCTTTCGCGTATTTGTAAACGGCACCGAATGGCCCCATGCTCTTGTCGGTCTTCGCGGCCGCCCGATGGAGAGTTTTTATACGATCGAAACCGATACCCTGGTTCTAAACGTGCCTGATGATTTTGTCATGGCCGACAGTGAGATCATACTGGCTGCGGCGGATGTATCTCCGGTTCATCTCAGCCGGTTCGAGCATCGTTTGAAGAAACATGCCTATCTTGCCTACTGGCAAACGACCTACCCGGTTGATGATCTCAAACCCGGACGAGTGGATTTGACACTTCGGGGTATTGATCCGGATGCATTCAAGAGTCCGGTCCTCGTGGATTTTATGAGCGGCCGTGTCTATGACATTTCACAGCAGGTTTCGATGGTCGGGCAGACTTTCAAGGCGAATGGTCTGCCGCTGCTGGAAAGCCCTCTCCTGATCGCTCCCAAAGGGTCGATTCGCATGAAAGGGGCCGGGCGATGATGAAATACGTGAAGTTTTCGATCATACTGGTGCTTTTAGGCGGGATGCATCCGGCGGCCCCGGCGGCCGGTCCGGCCGTGGAGACAGAGACCGTATATTTGTCCGGCCGCGGCATTGACGATGCGGTGGAATGGGATTTTTACTGTACCGGCGGCCGAAACAGCGGACATTGGACAACGATTCCCGTGCCGTCCAACTGGGAACTGCACGGGTTTGGCACCTACAACTACGGACATCACAGGGACAAAGCATCGGAACAGGGCAGGTACCGCACGTCTTTTACCCTTGCACCGGCCTGGACAGGCAAGCGGATCGATCTTGTTTTTGAAGGGGTGATGACGGATACGGAGGTTTTTGTCAACGGCCGGTCCGCCGGTCCGAAGCACCAGGGGGGCTTTTACCGCTTTACGTATGACATTACGGATTGGGTGACGTTTGACGGTGAAAATCTTCTTGAGGTAATGGTCAGCAAGGTTTCCTCGGATTCCAGTGTCGAACAGGCCGAACGACAGGCCGACTGGTGGGTATTCGGCGGGATTTATCGCCCCGTTTATTTGCGTGCGGTGCCGACTGAACACATTCGCCGGGTGGCCATAGAGGCAAAGGCCGATGGGCGTTTTGCGGCCGATGTTTATCTGGATGGTATTGAGGGTGCTGATCATCTAAAAGGAGAAATTCTCGATCCGTCCGGCAATTTGTATGCCTCTCTTTCCGCCGCTGTTAAAAAAGGCCAACCGAAGGCATTGCTGACAGCCAAACTTGTCAATCCGAGGGCTTGGACGGCCGAGACGCCCTCTCTGTATTGGTTGCAGGCAGATCTTTACCGCGGTGACACTATTATCCACCGTGTGAATGAGCGTTTTGGCTTCCGCACCATCGAGGTTGTTCAGGGCAAGGGCATTTTTGTTAATGACCGTCGTGTTATGATAAAAGGTGTCAACCGGCACAGTTTCTGGCCGGACAGCGGGCGGGCCCTGAGCCGCAGGATCTGCTCTAAGGATGCGAAACTGATCAAATCAATGAATATGAATGCGGTTCGTTCGCATTATCCGGCCGATAAAGCGTTTCTGGAGGCCTGCGATGAGTTGGGCCTGTATGTGATTGGAGAGCTGGCCGGCTGGCAGAAGCCCCCGTATGATACCGGCATCGGCAGGACGCTGCTGGAGGCGATGGTCCGCCGGGATGTCAATCATCCTTCGATTCTTTTCTGGGCCAACGGCAACGAAGGCGGCTGGAATACGGAACTGGACGGCGATTTCGCGATACACGATCTGCAGAATCGGCCGGTTCTGCATCCCTGGGAAAAATTCAGCGGCATTGATACCGATCATTATGAAACGTATGAAAGCACGCGGCAAAAGCTGGAAGGGCCGTTGATTTTCATGCCGACGGAGTTTCTGCACGGGCTATATGACGGCGGGCACGGCGCGGGGCTGGAGGATTACTGGAATCTGATGA
>JAHDQI010000347.1 GCA_018433925.1 Phycisphaerae bacterium
TATCGTCTTTCAGGCCAAAAAGAAAACAGGGCGGCAGTTTCCAAGGGTGGCCCGTGAACTAACACAACTAAATGCCAAGACCGGCCTGCCTCTGCTTCTGCTGCCTCTGGGTCGAGCCGCCCGCCACGAAGATGATGTGTTTTTAGGGCAACTGGCCGAGAAACTCACAATTCCCTGCCGGTTTGCAGAGGTCTGGCATCTCCATGACATTATGGGATTGATTGCGCATTCGAATCTATTCATCGGCACAAGTCTTCACGGCAACATCACGGCAATGAGCTACAGCGTGCCCCATCTTGCCATCGGCACGATTGCCAAACTGGATCAATATCTGCGATATTGGGATATCGAACCGAATAAAAAAACCGGTACCGTCAAACCCGAAAATCTGTCACGGGCCGCTCTGAATGCACTCGAAAACACTGACCGTTCTGCACTGCAAAAAAATGCCGACCGTCTCTCTGGCCTTGCGCATGACAATTTGATGAGGATTAAAGCGATAATCCGGGGCTATATAGAGGGCTAAAAACGCAAATAGTTCCCTGCTTTTCTTGAATCTTCTGGAACGCTTTCAATTGTTTCTTACGATTACATTTTTATCTTTATATCGAGAAGCCACGACTATCTTGTCAACCAAATTACACAAGAAAAGCCGTATCCGCCGGCAAATACCGCCCGCAAATACGGCTTGGATCTCAAATCACAGTATCTTGGTTAACGCTTGTTCCTCACGGGCCGCCGGCTTAAAAGTGCAAGAGTGCCTTCGAGCGACTCCAGACTTTTTACGATATCCCTTTTGGATTTTTCCTCAAAAAGAATGGCAATCCTCAGCTTGGCATAAGACAGCAAAACATCACGTCTTGTAAGCGCACACTTTTTGCCGGCTGTTTTCAAAAGCGTTTCCAGCTCTTTCGAGGCCGCGTATTTGGCATCCAGAGCCAATTCGATCTCCGCCAGCGCCTCTTGGTCATGCCGGATAGCGATCCGAATCTGTTTCATGCTTTCCCGCCGGGGATCTTGAATAATCCGGGCATTCCAGATGCCCTCTTCGCTCCAGAAAAAGATCTCTGATTCATCCGGTGTCACATAAGGAAAGCCCTCACGACCCGTCTGGGTATTCACAGACAACGGCTCGATGTTCGAAAACGGCTCATCCGGAAAGTCTCTGGTCGCACGATATAAATCGTGTTGGTTGTTGGTAATCTCTGCAAAATAAATCGTCAACCCATCCGGCAGTATACAGGGAGAAGAGGTAACGTAACCTGCATCCAATTCTTCAACTTGGACCGGATTTGAAAATTGTTCATGAACAGATTGACGTGTTGTCTTCCAGATTCGAAGATCATTGCTCGAAGATTTCGTTCTCGCAGAACCATAATACATGGTCAACTCATCCGAGGTTAACGATGGAAATGCGTCATTGCGGCCATTCTGATGAATACCGCCAAAATAAAGCATCGGGGTCCATGGATCGGATATCGTATCTCTTTCTGCCTGGTAAAGACGAATCGCTTCGGAATAAATGCCGTAATACAACCTCAACCCATCATCGGAGATCCACGGCGTATAAAGATTTGCTCCCGCAGCCAGCCCCTCGACCGGAGTAATATTTGAAAAGACTCCCGTGTCAAGATCTCGTGTGGCGGTATAGAGCCGGCGAAGGCCGTTTTCATCCTTACGGCCGAAGTATAAAGTCACTCCGTCTCTGGCCAGATGGGGGTATTCCGCATTGTAGGTACTGTTCAGTTCTGTCAGCAAGACCGGTTCAGTACATTGTACCTCGGCATGTACACTGACGCAGAACACAAAAAACCACAACAGAAAAATAGGCATGCTTTTCATTGAACTCTCCTTTCGTATCCGCCTAAATTATTTAGGAAGCCCTATTACCCGCGATTTCTCCTTGTTTTCAACCTTTTCGCTCAATTATATCAAAATGATTCGCAAAAGCAAAAAAATTTTTAAGATTTTTTACCGATTTATCGCCCGGCCTCCCTCGCCGCCCGGTCGATCATTTTCAGCATAAACTCCACCACATCCTCGCTGTCGGCCAGCAGTTTCTTTCGTTTTTCCGCAAATTCCGCCTTCGCTGTCGGGTTCGCTACGATTTCTTCCGCGATTTCCAGGGCTTTGTCCATCGAATCCGGTCGAAAAACCAGCCCATACTCGCTCTCCAGCGCACGAAGATACCCAAAATCATACGTATTCTTGCAGATCGCCGGCACCCCCAGCACCGCTGCCTCCTCAGCCATCGTCCCCCCCTCAATCAGGCACACCCTGCAAAACGCCAGCAGATCATGCATCCGATTCACCGCCACCGGGTTTGCATAAGCCCGAAGCGACTCCGGCAGCGGATCCTCAGAGCTGATCAGCACGCGCCCGTATTTCTCCAGCCGCCCCACTGCATCACTCAACTCAAGCGGACTGTGTCCCTTTCGGCCGACATCATGCGAGGCCTTCCACGAAACAGTGCGGATAAAAATCAGCGGCCGCTCCGGATCAATCCCCGCCTGCCGAAGCGGCTCCGGATCAGGCGTAAAATATCGCGGGGCCAGGTACGACAGCACCGGCGGCCCCTGAAATCGAACCTGCCGACGGCCGAAGTCCCGAAAATACCCCAGCCCCGTACAGATGGTGGTGGCAAACGTCATCCCGATCGCCGCCTGAAGACGGGCATGCTCCATGTCATCATAAATCACCGTCGGCACACCGAGAAGCTTCCCGGCAATCCCGATGGAATGGCCCACGCGCGCCACCATCACATCCGGCCGAAACCGCCGGGCCAGGTTTACAAGCCGAAACGTACGCCCGATCAGCTCCGCCCCCATCGCCGCCATATTGGCACCCTTCGTACTGATGCAGGTATGCTCAATCTCCAGCGCCCGCAACAGATCAATCGTAATATCCTTTCGCCGCGCTGTGACAAGAACCGAATCGCCCCGCTCCTGAAGAAGACGGATGGAATGCTTGAAAAAATGGACCTGGGCCGGATGCACAATGTCAAACAGTACCCTCATTTCAACTCCAGATAGTCCTTGATTGCCTTCGACAGCGGCGGCCGAAGCACTCCCTTTTCGGTGATGATGGCCGTAATATAGTCCGCATCCGTCACATCAAAAGCCGGATTATAAACCCCGATGCCCTCCGGGGCAACAGAAACCCCCGCGAAGCTCCGCACTTCCTCGCCCGGCCGCTGCTCAATCGGAATCTCCTGCCCGCTGGCCAAGGACAGATCAAACGTGCTTGACGGGGCGGCCACATAAAAAGAAACACCGTATTCCTTCGCAACAATGCCCAGACCCAGCGTTCCGATTTTGTTGGCTGTATCCCCGTTGGCGGCAATCCGGTCAGCTCCGACAATCACCGCGTCAATTCGGCCGGCCTTCATCAGCGTTGCCGCCATCGTGTCGCACAGCAGCGTCGCCTGAATCCCGTTTTGGCCCAGTTCCCACGCCGTCAGACGCGCCCCCTGCAAAACCGGCCGCGTCTCATCTACATATACCGTAAACTGCCGGCCCTTGCTGCGGGCCACATACAAAGGCGCCAGGGCCGTACCCATCCCCGCCGTCGCCAGCGCGCCGGCGTTACAATGCGTTAAAATCGCCCCGCCGTCCGGAATCAGCGGCTCTCCATGCCGGCCGATCCGCTCGCACATATCCTTGTCTTCAGCGCAGATGGCATGGGCCTCGGACAGCAGACGCTCCCGCAAAATCCCCGCAATTCCCCCCGGATGACTGCGTACGCATTGCTCCGCACAACGGCACATCCGCTGCATCGCCCAAAACAAGTTCACGGCCGTCGGACGACTGCGGCCGAGAGTGACCATATCGGCCTGCAATTGCTCCAGCCCTTTATCCAGCGGTTCATCCGTACCGGCCGTCTGCAAACCAAGGCAAAGCCCGTACGCGGCCGCCACTCCGATAGCCGGGGCGCCGCGCACCGCCAGCGTCCGAATCGCCTCGGCCGTCTCCTCTACAGTTGTGCAAATCAGGTCACAAACCTGCCCCGGAAGTGTCCGCTGATCCAGCAAAACCAGCGACCCGTCAATCCCGCCCTGCCACCGGAGTGTCTGAAAAGGCATCTGCAAGTCATTTTTCATAGCAAAGTCCTATAATCTTAAATTCTCCCAAAAATACCGCAATAATACCCGCAAAGCAATCCAAATGTCGCCTTTACACCTTCCCCCAGCGTCGTACGTATCCAATGTTACGAAATGAAGAGAATTAAAAAGAAAAAATGTCCGATACGAATACCACATGGCCATAACAAAGACCATTATGTGGACATAAATACTACAATATGCACAGAATAAAGTAAAAAGTTTAACAAAATTCACAGGCATCCAATAAACACGGGGAAAAATCTAACCCGGCGGACAAGTTCATAATAGAAGAAGAGAATTCACGCAAGGTACAGGATATAATGTATTTAGATTCTCAAAATAAACGGCCGGACAAAACCAAACGATTCATGCGGCTGCTTTTTGCCAATGAAAGACGGATTTACGCCTATATCTGCGTCCTCGTCCCGGATCGCGTCGAAGCCGACGACCTCTTTCAGGAAACGCTGTCCGTCATGTGGGACAAATTCGACACTTTTGAGGAAGGCAGGGATTTCGGCGCGTGGGGCATCGGCATCGCCCACAATCTCATCCGAAATTATCGGCGAAAAAAAGCCCGCTCACGCCTGTCCCTTGAAGCGGACATCGAATCCCTCCTCGAACAGGAAGCCAGGCAATCCATCAAGTCCCTCGATTCCCGCATCGAAGCCCTTCGAAAATGCCTGGCTCACTTAAACCCGCTGGACCGAAAAATCATCCACTTGCGATACGAAGAGGATATTTCGGTTCAGGCAATCGCAGAGAAAGTCAGCAGCACAATCAAAGTGATTTATACCAAGCTGGCACGTGCCAATGACCTTCTCTTGCGCTGCATCCGAAGAACTCTCGCGGAACAGGGCGGCTGACTATGGATGACCCGAAAAAATCACATGCGTTTAGTGAACTCGTTCTGAAGTTCCGAGACGGCCAGCTCGATGAACCGGAGCTTGAACAGTTCAAAACGGCGCTGCGCACCAGCCCCGAAGCCAGACGGCTCTATATCGAAACCGTCGTTATGTACGCCATCTTCCAGGGAAGAAAATCCCCCCTGATCGATCACGAGCTGTTTGTCGGAACCAAAATGCTCGATCAGCAGTTATGGAACGCCCTCGCAGAGGAGGAATCCCGTGCCGAACCCGTCGAAGTCGAAAAACTGCCGCCGATTCCGCAACCCGTAATCCCCGACTCCAGACCGATGACAAAAACCCAGACACCCAGCAAAACCCTTCTGTTTTCACTGATAACCTCGGCCGCGGCCATCTTCCTACTGATCCTGTATATTCACTATTCGCCCTTTAAACCCGGCGTGCAGGTGGCCGTCCTCTCCGATAGTATCGATGCGGTCTGGGCCGACACGAATCAATCCATGGAAAACGGAACCCCCCTGCTGACCAATTCAAAACCGCTGATCCTGCGTGAAGGATACGCCCAGATTCGTTTCCAAAATCAGGCCCAAATCACACTCCAGGCACCCGCGGAATTGCAGATCGTAGACAGCGACCTGATCAAATTCAAGTATGGGCAAATCTATTCCGTCGTCCCCCCCCAGGCCCACGGCTTCCAGATTTCCACACGCCATTCCAAGATCATCGACCTCGGAACGGAATTCGGCATCCAGCAGAACATCAACGGGGATACGGAAATCCACGTCCTCAAAGGACAGGTGGTTTTTGTGTCAAGTGCGATGGGCCGGCAGATCAATCAGAACCTCCCGGCCGGTTCCGCACGCAGAATGAGCGCCTCAACGGGCGAGATTTTTCAAATCGCTCACAAGGAGGATTTGTTTGTCCGCCACATTGATTCCGCTTCCAAATGGATCTGGAAGGGACAGCCCCTGAGTCTGGCGGATATCACCAGCGGCGGAAACGGCTTTCACGGGGGAGACACCCGGCGGGGAATCGACCTGGCCTCCGGCAGAGTCCACTTTACCGCCGGGCAGGCATACGAAAACGCCGCCGCTTCCGGTTTTTATCCGGTCAGGGAATACGATTTCGTAGACGGGGTCTTTATACCCAACGGCGCCGACGGCCCGGTGATCGTGAGTACCGAAGGCCACCGGTTCGACGGCTTTCCCGAAACAAGCGGATACTACTGGTCAGATATCACCGCCAATCCGCGCGTCCCCAAAAAGGCCGAAGAAACCAACACCATTGAATACGTCTCGACCCGGCTGGACGTCGAACCGCAGGCAGACGATACACTCCCGCCGCGGCTGCTGATTCATCCAAACGCCGGCATTACATTCGACCTCGAAAAAATCAGGCAGGCCTGTCCCGATTTTGACCTGTCCGCTTTCCGGGCCGTCTGCGGCCTGCCGGAGGTACTCGATTTCCGAAAACGATCCGAATTTTGGGTATTGGTCGACGGAAAACGGGTCTTTCACAAGAAAATGGACTATCAAAACCCGGACAGCAGAAAGATTGATATCCCGCTGGCTCCCGACGACCGATTCCTAACCTTGGCCGCAACCGACGGCGGTGACGGCACACATTACGACTGGTGTGTCTTCGCGCAACCGTATCTGTTTATGCAAAGACGATAAACAACCAATTAACTTTTTAACCTTTTTAACTTTTTTGGAGGTGCGATTATGAAAAATCTGATTTTGGTTTTCATGTTTTGCGGTACAGCGGTCTTCTCGTCCGTCAGCCGCGCAGACCTGCTGGTCTATGAAGGGTTCGGCGATGCGCCAAACAGTACCCCTCTGGAAGGGTACTCCGGAACCAGTGCCGAATTCAACGTAACCGGAACCTGGGCTGTAACGGGCGATACATCAAACACCCAAACTGTGACCCCTTCGAACTATGGGCAGCAGTTTGGGATTCTCTACGGCTTTGCGCCCGAGGCAACCGCCGGCGCACAGCATTGCGTGAGAAAAACCGGCTGGAGCACAGCCACGGCCACACGACCGCTGAGCATTTTGGTCGACTTGACCGTTGACGGCACACTCTACATGAGTTTCTTTGCCGCATGTGACAGTTCCGATTTTGTCGCGCAGACAGGCCTGTGCAACGCCGCTTCAGAGTTGATTGCCGGGACAGTTTGGAGTTGGGGCGGCCTGACGGCCTACTATGGCGGTCTCGGAACAGATGTCGCCACAAATGAGAACGGAACCACACTCGGAAGCACATGGGGTTCAGGCGACAGAAATGCTTTTTTTGTGATACAGTTCAAAAAGAGTAATTCCGGATCCACCAATGATCTTGCCGTCACCGTTGACTTTTATGATCTGGGAACCATCGATCCGGCCGACATCACAGGCGGGCCCACTCGTTCACGGACAATTAACCTGACAGGCGTCTCTGACGTGTTTGATTCACTTTGTTTCAAGGTAGCCGGCTGGCCGAACATTGACGAAATTCGCCTGGGCGAAACATGGGCTGATGTCGTCGGTTACATTCCACCTCCCGCAGAAAACCCCATCACCGGAGATTTTTATGTCGGCGGAACCGGCCATTTTTATAACACCGTAGTCAACGGCAATCTCTTGCTGCCCGGTTATACCACAACCGGATTGGACGAGGTGCTCGGCTGGGACAGCAACACCGAAGACTGGTCCTCGGATACCGGCGTCCGAAGCGGCGACAGCTCCGATGGCGACAACTGGAATTTGAGCGAACGAATCACCGACGGACCCCTGTGGAATACCACCCAGACCCGCATGGTCGAAGGCAACAATTATACATTCCTGGCCGATGTTCAGGGTCGCTGGAGCTGTGACGGCATAGAAATGTCCGTCATCGCCGGCGAGGATCCCAACCACATCGCCTCCGGAGACCCCAATGTTTCCCTGGCCACCGTCGCCCATGTCATCGGCGGAAACGGTGTCTGGTACCCTGACCTGTATGTCAGTTATACGGCCACCGCGGCGGATGCCGGAAAATACATCGGCGTCAAGTTCGAAGGTACCAGCACCTCGAATGTCAACAATAGCTGGATTCGCCTTGACAATGTCCGTCTGGTGGATGGGTTTGTCGTAAACAAGCACGGCCCGATAGATCCCCAGCCCGCGAACCAAATCACCGAGGTTGAACCCGGGAACATCACCCTGAGCTGGACGCCGAGCAACGACCCGAATAGTACCGGCCAGAAACTGTACTACTATGTCGGTTCCGAAACCCAGCCCAACATCGCGGCATACAATACGGTCGGCGGAATTGGCCTTTCCGAAGAGGACGCATCCTATTCCATTGGAACCGTCAATTATGACCAATACGTCCTCTGGCGGATCAATACGATCATCGACGTCAATGAGTACA
>JAHDQI010000157.1 GCA_018433925.1 Phycisphaerae bacterium
ATTACTGCTGGAGTCGTCCCTGAGGCCCAGAGGAAGACCCAAAAAAGGAGAAACGGACTGAAAAGAACAAAAAGAAAACTGAAAAGGTGTCTGACCCCTTTATTTGATCTTGGAAATGAAGCCAGCATTGTTAAACTACCTTCCATCAGATCAGTAACTCGAATATAAGTATTCTCTTCCATATTTGATACATCAATAACGATAATTTCGTCATCATCGTCCGCCAATAAATTGATGTACATTTCAGAATAATCTGAGACCTTGCCATCTTCGTCTTTAATCTGAACACCTTTTAATGAGGCAAATAATGACGTCAGGCGTTGCTGGCCATCGAGTACGTAATTAATGTACTCCCCATCTTTAGGCTCAGGCAAGGAAATATTACCCAGATCACGAATAGCTCGTAATCGCTCATTTGTCCTCCAGTAGATAAACGTACCAATAGGATAACCTTTAATGATGCTATCCAGTAACTTTGCGGATGCTTTGATACCCCATACAAATTTCCGCTGAAACTGGGGTATTTTCACTTGTCCGGTCTCAATTTCGCTAATCAAATCTGAATACTTAACCGGGATATTTTCTAAAGATGTAATCATATAGCTACCTCGTTGTGAACAGATTTACTCCTTAAGGAGTTGACAATTACTGAATCCAATTGTCCATAATTCTATCTGATACATATCTCAGGGTCAAGGATTTACATATCCCCCTAATCGGTCAGTATAAAAAAGGCGTGTTGCAGGTTGATTATCCTTGTCGGGGTCAATCTCCGATCCCGACCGGCCTGTTAACCGTTGTGTTTTATCTCTTCAGAGATTCAGAGATAGTTTTGCGTTACCGTCGGGCTAACGACTGAGACCCTTAGGGTCGGAATCGAGGGTGCGTATCTCAAAATCGAACCAGAGTAGAAGGGTTGGGACAAAAAAGACGTTAAGTCTTTATAAAAAGGGACTTAAAAGAAAAAGGCCACAGGTTTTCGCCTGCGGCCTTTGTTGTTAACACTTGGGTCGCTTAGTTTAGCGACCCAATAAACTATCAGGTTTATGCGACGCGTCGATCGATATGATGCAGCCCGCCAAGAACAGATTGGCTGACAATCTTGCCTTCGGATTGAGCCGCACGATGGACGGGCGAGTCCTTGTTCAATGACATGTGGGTGCGGGCGACATTGTAATAGTTGTCAATGTAATCGGTCAGCACCGCACGCAGATGATTTTCGTTCAGGGCGACGGCTTGTGCAACGAGGGGGCGGGTTTCGTATAGAAGTTTCGGCTGGGACATGATCACACTTTATTGGATTCCTGCGAGAAAGGGGCTTTTTTACAGGACAATTGCCCGTCCGGCCGCTATACTGATCCAGGTCCGAGGGAGAAGAGGGCGCCGCCGGGAAGCGACCTGAGCGCTGTCAGGACCTCGGAGCCCGGGGCGGGGGGTTTGGCCGCCCGCTCTCTTTGCCGGCGTTTTGAGGAAATAAGCGACCTATCCCAGTCCGGCTCCGGCGGGCTGTTTTGTATCCGAAGCGATGCGCTTCCTTGTAACATTCGCACCATTTTTTTAGAGAAAGTTTTTGATGCGGCCCATTTCAGAAAAACGGATTGAGCTCGAACGGCAGACCGGCAAGCATAAGCTTCGAGGGGGCTGGAAGGGCCTGTTTCGCTGGGAAGATATGGACTGGCTGGAGCGGCAGATAGAAAAGGGGCTTCGTTTTTGCGGGTTTTACCGGCTGGGTTTTCGCAATCTGTTTGATTTTTGTGTCGAGGAGGCGGAACTGTCGTTTCCGAATCTTCCGGATGCGTTTGACGGGTTGCGTCTGCTGTGGGTTTCGGACTTTCACATCGAGCCGCTGGATGGGCTGGCCGAGTCGCTGGTCGAATCGCTCCGGCCGATTCGGTATGATATCGCCGTTCTCGGGGGCGACTACGCATTTCATTATGATCTGACCGAAATCGCGGTGGAACGCACGCGGCAGATCACTGAAACGCTGCTTTCGAGGGGGGCTGTATACGGTCTTTTGGGCAATCACGACCGCTATGAGATGGGCCTGCTGCTGGAGGCATGGGGGGTGCGGATGCTGGTCAATGAAGAGGCCGTGCTCGAAAAGGACGGGCAAACCCTCTCCCTGGTGGGGATTGATGACTGTCATTACTACAAGTCCGACGACCTGGCCGCGGCGGTAGCGGGCCTGGATGGGGACCCGTTCCGGATCCTGCTGTCTCATTCGCCTGAGATTATCAATAAAGCCCTGCCGTGTCGTATTGATCTGTGCGTTTGCGGGCATACACACGGGGGTCAGGTCTGCCTGCCGGGGGGGTATCCGCCGGTTGTCTGCGCTTCGGTGCCTCGCCGGTACGCCAAAGGACTGTGGCGGCACAACGGGATGACCGGATACACCTCCCGCGGCATCGGGGCCTCGGGGATTCCGGTGCGTTTCTGCTGCCGGCCGGAAATTACCCTGCTGAATCTGAGATGCCTTCGGTGAGCCGTCCTCGCCCGATTTTGGGGGGCTGAACTGAACCGTGTGCCGCGGCCGGGCGGATCAGACGGCGCGGGTGGAATTTCGGACGATCAGTTCGCAGTCGATGACGGTTCGGACGCGTTTGGATGATTTGTCTTTTCCGGTCAGGCGTTCCATGAGGAGCGTGGCGGCCTCGATGCCGATCTGCCGTGATTTCTGGCGTACGGTCGTCAGCGGCGGGTTGATAATCTGTGAAAATTTGTGGGAGTCGCTGAAGCCGACGACAGACAGATCGTCCGGGATGCGAAGGCCCATTTGCGAGGCGACCTTGTAGATCTCAAAGGCCACCCAGTCGCCGAAGGCAAAGACGGCGGTCGGCTTTTGCTCGAGGAGCCGGCGTGCGGCGGCGGGGATTTCCTCGGCGTCATCCGATCCGGCCTGCACGATGCAGGCGACATCGGGATACACGGCCAGGGCCTCTTCGAAATAGCGGCGCCGCAGCTTGGCCCAGGACCATTCCTGGTGGCCGGCCAGGTGCCCGATGCGCCGGTGGCCCTGCCTGTACAAGTGATTGGCCACGAGTTCGGCGCCGAGGCGTTCATCGGTGACGACGGAATCGGAAAAATCCAGTTCGTGGTCGATGGTGACCACGGGCAGGTTGCGCGACTCGAGCTCGTCGAGATGCGCCCCGTAAACCTCGCTTACGCGCGGCCAGAGAATGACACCGTCCACGCGCCGATCAATCAGGCGGTGCATCTGGCGAAGCATGAAGGTCTCTTTTTCGCGGGGGGTTCGGATTCCCTGGTCGTCTTCCCACAGGAAGATGCCGGCGTAGTCGTAGCCGACGATGGTGTCGTGAATGCCGCGGATGACCTGGGCCCAGTGTTCATCATAGGGCGGCATCATGATGCCGATGTTGCCGGTTCGGCCGGTCTGGATTCCCTGGATGAGCAGGTTGGGGCGGTAATTGAATTTTTTGGCGCAGTCGAGGACCTTTTCGCGGGTTTCCTGCGAGATTTCGCCCTTGTTTCGCAAGACCCTTGAGACTGTGGTGATTGACAGATTGGTCGCGGCCGCGATCTGCTTGAGACTTACCTGCGATTTTTCCTTCATCGTTGATACCTGCCTCTCTTTTTTAGAAAACAGTGTCCGGATTGCTGTTTTCGGGAAATTTACCCTGAATACTATACATCGAGTGCCCTGATTTACCTATCAGAAATTTCGTTCGTTTGCGTTTTTTCCGCAAAAAATGAGCGGTCGACCTGTCCTGTAAAGATCGCGATTGAACCTGTTTTCGTGTATTCATAAGTCTATTCTATAAAAAGAGATATAATTTATTTGCCGAGTTTTTGGGCCATCTTTTTCCTTGTCTTCCTGTTTGAAAATCGCTTGGCAAGGCGGGCCGTTGCGTAAATTATAATCGAAATGGGAGGAGAATGCAAATACTAACGCAAATATTATTTTAGTGTTTTTTGCTTGACAGCTTGTCCGGAGCGCTTCTATAATGATCCTCGTCGAGTGCCGGGAACGGCTTCGGCGAGGCGAAAAGAGAAAAGCGTTCTTCGGGACCGGAAAAGGAACTGTGCAATCGAAAGGAGCGGCCTGTATGAAAACCGCAAAGGGATTTACGCTGATCGAGCTGCTGGTGGTTATTGCCATCATCGGATTGCTTCTGGCTGTCATCATGCCTTCTTTGAATATTGCCCTGGAACGCTCGCGGGAAATAGTCTGCGAGAACAATATCCGCCAGTTCGGCATCGGGATGAATCTGTACTGCAACGATCATGACGGCGAATTCGCGGACGCGGAGGACTGGCTGCTGCTGGACCTGGTTCGCTGCGGCACGACACCTGCGGATTTTGACTGCAAGTGGCATGACGCCTCGGTGATCCCGAACGGATTGATTGTCAGCTACCTGTCCAGTGATGATGTGCGGGTCTGCCCGGCGTTTAAGCGGATCGCCATCCGCAACAGCAGTTGCGCCAAAGGGGTCTCGTTTCATAATCCCGCGATTCCGATTGAGCCGCAGTTTAATTATACGCAGAATCCATTTCTTGGGCGTCTGGGCTGCCTGCGGGCCTCTCAGTACGCTCAGAAAATTACGCATGTGAAATCGCCGTCCACGGTCTTCGCTTACGGGGAAGAAAACCCCTATCCCCTTCCGGCGAACAAACGGCCGCTGTACGGAAACTTTACCGTGACGGCCTCGTCGAGTTCGCCGGTCAACGACTGTCTTTTGTATATGCTGAATCCGGCTACGGCGGCCAGCGAGATCGCCAGCCGGGGCAACGGCAACAAGCATCATGTTCCGCCGGCGTTTATTGACTGCCTGGGCAGTTTTCACCGGGCCAAGGACGCGGAGGGGTACCTGGGGTATTCGAAGGCGGTGTTTGTGGACGGGCATATTCAGAATGTCATGCCGGAGGAATCGCTGATTTACGCCTGGCCGTTCTGATTTTCGGGGAGCGCCTCTCATTACCGAAAACGCTCACAGGGAACGAAGGAAGGTTTCCCGCTGCGGAAGGAGAAATCCTTATACGGAACCGGTGTCTGTGTATTTTGGAAGCGGAGTATTTTGAATTTACAACAGCTTGATATCGGGATCATAGTTTTGTACCTGGTCTGCGTTTTGGCGATCGGGTTTGTCTTTTCTCGCCGCGCCAGCGAGAACATCAACTCTTATTTTCTCGGGGGCAACAAGATTCCGTTTCCTCTGCTGGGCATCGCCAACGCGACGGGAATGTTCGATATTACCGGGACGATGTGGCTGGTGACGCTGTTTGTCATTTACGGGATGAAAAGCGTCTTTATTCCGTGGCTTTGGCCGATTTTCAACCAGGTGTTTTTGATGATTTACGTGGCGGCCTGGCTTCGCCGGTCGCGGGTAATGACGGGGGCCGAGTGGATTCGGTTTCGCTTCGGGGACGGCCGGGGCGCGACGCTTTCGCATTTGAGCGTGGTGCTTTTCGCAATCGTCAGCGTGATCAGCTTTTTGGCCTACGCGTTCCAGGGGATCGGCAAATTCGTGGCGGTGTTTTTTCCGTGGGATATTCACCCGCATGTGTATGCCGTCGTGCTGATGGGCATTACGACGATTTATGTCATCGCCGGGGGGATGTACAGCGTGGTGGTGACGGACCTGGTGCAGTATGTGATTTTGACGGTCTCGGGGACGGCGGTGGCCTGGATCGCTTTTACGAAGACCTCGGCGGCCTCGATTGCCGCTTCCGTGCCGGCCGGGTGGGAGAGTCTGTCTTTCGGGCGGCGCCTGAACCTGGACTGGTCCGGTCTGCTGCACGCCGGCAACGCCAAAATCGCCGAAGACGGCTGGGGACTGTTTTCGATATTTCTCCTGCTGGTGCTGTTTAAGGGCATTCCGGCGAGTATGGCCGGGCCGGCGCCGAACTATGACATGCAGCGGGTGCTGGCGACCCGGACGCCGCGCGAAGCCGGGCTGATGAGCTGGTTTACGTGCGTGGCGCTGTTTCTGCCGCGGTACCTGATGATCGCGGCCATCGGCGTGCTGGGGATTGTTTTTTTTCGCGAGAATCTGAACCTCATGGGAGAGCAGGTGGATTTTGAGCAGATCATGCCGTATGTGATGAATCACTTTGTCCCGACGGGCCTGCTGGGGCTGATGCTGGCCGGTCTGCTGGCGGCGTTTATGAGCACCTTTGACTGTACGGTCAACGCGGGGGCCTCTTACCTGGTGAAGGATATTTATCAGCGGTATATTCAGCCGCAGGCGTCCTCGTCGCGGCTGGTGCTGATGAGTTACGCCGCGTCGATTCTGATCGTCCTGGTCGGGATCGGCTTTGGCTTTATGACCCAGTCCATCAACCAGATCTGCCAGTGGATCGTGGCCGGTCTGTACGGCGGCTATATCGCTCCGAACGTGCTGAAGTGGCACTGGTGGCGGTTTAACGGGTATGGGTATTTTGCCGGGATGATCACCGGCCTGGCGGCTTCGCTGCTGTTTCCGATGGTGCTTTCGGAGTGGTCGGCTCTGAATACGTTTCCGCTCCTGTTTCTGCTCAGCGGGGCCGCTTCGGTGCTGGTTTCGCTATGGACCCGGCCGGAGGAGATGAGTGTGCTGAAGGAATTTTATGTTCGCACCCGGCCGTGGGGCTTTTGGGGGCCGGTGCTCGCCGCGGTTCGGCAGGACCAGCCGGGTTTTCTGCGCAATTTGCTTTTCCGGCGGGACCTGGTCAATGTGAGCGTGGGGATTTTCTGGCAACTGTTTTTGTGCACGCTGCCGTTCTACCTGATGATCCGCAACTGGGTGGGGTTCTGGATTTCGGCGGCGGCGCTGGCGGCGACGTCGGTTTTTTTGAAACGAAACTGGTATGATAAATTGGGAAATGAGATTGAACAACCGCAACCGGTTTAACGTGACTTTTTTTGTGACTTTGCCTAATGGATGAACAAGCCATCAAACTGTTTCGCGGTCAGGTGCAGCGGGAGCTGCTGGAAGATATTGTGCCGTTCTGGCTGACTCATGTGACGGATTCGAAAAACGGCGGCTTTATCGGGTGGATGTATAATAACCTGACCCTCGACCCGGACTGCCCGAAGGGGCTGATTTTGAATGCCCGTCTGCTGTGGACCTTTTCGGCCCTGGCGCGGTTTACGAAGGACAAGCGATGCCTGCAAATGGCCGGGTACGCTTACCGCACGCTGCTGGATGATTTCTGGGATCCGAGATACGGCGGCGCGTTCTGGTCGATCCGCCCTTCCGGCCGGCCGATCAATACTCAAAAGAAGACCTACGGGCAGGCGTTTCTTGTTTACGGCCTGGCTGAATATTACCTGCTGACCCAAGAGCCGCAGGCGCTGTCTTTGGCCAAGCAGTTGTTTGAGCGGATTGAAATTCACGCCTGGGATGAAACGCACGAGGGGTATTTTGAGGTGCTCGATCAGGACTGGATGCTGGCAGGCACGCAGCAACTGAGCGGCGAAGACCTCGAAGCGCCCAAGTCGATGAATACGCACCTGCATATCCTCGAGGCCTATACAAATCTGTATAAGGCGTGGAAATCGCCGTGGGTGGCCAAGCAGATCGGGCGTCTGCTGGAGATCTTCCGGCGGCATATTACGGACCCCCGGACTCGCCATTTTCGCCTGTTTTTTGACGCGGCATGGAATCCGCTGGGCCGGGATATTTCCTTCGGGCACGATATTGAAGGCAGTTGGCTTCTGCATCAGGCAGCCGAGGCGCTGGGCGAACCGGCGGTGCTGGAGCGCACCGTATCGCTGTCGCTGGAGATTGCGCAGGCCGTGTATGAAAAAGGAATCGATGCCCGTCTCGGCCTGATTTATGAATCGGACGGGGACGGCCGGCTCAACCGGGAGATGCACTTCTGGTGCCAGGCCGAAGCGGTGGTGGGTTTTATCAACGCCTTCCAGTTAGACGGCCGTGATTATTTTCTTGAAACGGCCCGGAAGATCTGGCAGTTTATTGAGGCGTATCAAATTGACAAACAGCACGGAGAATGGTTCTGGAAAGTGGACGCCGACGGACGGCCGGACGACGCCATGCCCAAGATTTCGGAATGGAAATGTCCGTACCACAACAGCCGGGCCTGTATCGAGACGATTCAGCGGCTGACCGCTCTCCTGCAGCAACCTCTTGAAAAGGAACAAACGACGACCCGATGAACAGACACGAAGCGCTCGACCCAATCCGGACTTACCAGGACGCCTACCACCAGTTGATCACGCAAAAAAACCGCCCCCGCCCCCGCGAGGGCGGCTTGTTTGAGCGGTATGTCCATCCCGTACTGACAAGCCGGCACACGCCGCCGATCTGGCGGTATGATTTCAATCCGGAAAGCAATCCCTATCAGCTCGAACGGCTGGGGATCAACGCGGTCTTTAATTCGGGAGCCGTCAAAATCGGCGATACCTTTGTTTTGATGCCCCGCGTAGAAGGAGCGGACCGAAAATCCTTTTTCGCCGTTGCCGAGAGCCGGTCCGGTGTTGATCAGTTTGTCTTCCGGGATTTTCCCACCGAGATTCCGGAACTGGACAGCGGGGAAACGAATCTCTACGATATGCGTCTGGTAGAACATGAAGACGGCTGGATTTACGGTCTTTTCTGCGTGGAATCCAAAGATCCGGACGCCCCGGCTTCGGACACCTCGGCGGCCGTGGCGAAGGCGGGAATCGCCCGCACGCGCGACCTGGTCACCTGGCAGCGGCTGGCGAATCTTCAAACGCCCTCCCCGCAGCAGCGGAACGTGGTTCTGCACCCGGAATTTGTTGACGGCAAATACGCTTTTTATACCCGGCCGCAGGACGGATTTATTGAGACGGGGGCCGGGGGCGGCATCGGCTGGGGGCTGGCCGAGGACATCGAAAACGCGCGGGTGGATGAAGAAATCCTCGTTGACGAGAAAGTCTATCACACCCTAAAGGAAGTCAAAAACGGGCTGGGGCCGGCTCCCCTGAAAACGGAATACGGCTGGCTGCAGCTTGCTCACGGGGTTCGCAACACGGCCGCGGGCCTGCGCTATGTGCTGTACCTGTTTCTGACCGATCTGCGGGAGCCGTGGAAGGTTATTTCCATGCCGGGCGGTTATTTTATGGCCCCGCAGGAGGAAGAACGGGTCGGCGATGTTTCCAATGTGCTGTTCAGCAACGGCTGGATCCTCGACGAGGACGGGACGGTTTATATTTATTACGGTTCCTCGGATACCCGCCTGCATGTAGCGACCTGCCGGCTGGAGGCGCTGCTCGATTCTGTGCTGCATACCCCGGCCGACGGCGGCCGCAGCTCGGTCTGCGTTCGGCAGCGCATTGAACTGATCCGAAAGAACCTCGAATGGCTCCGGAAAAACGAGCGTCCCTGAGGGAGGACGGCCCTACCGATACATGGGGGGAAGCTCCGAGAGAAAGACGGTAAACGGATCGTCATAGAACGCCCGGAAATCTTCGGCGCTTTTGTGCTGCGGCCAGGTCGCGAAGAAATGCCGCCGGCTTTCATTTCGCCACAGGGCCACCCATACAATGCGTCGGGTTCGCTCGTTGGCATTCAGGGCGCTGAGCAGGACCTGCGTAAACCAGGTTGGGTCGGGCATTCGTTCTACGCCGGTTTCGGTGAGGGCGGCGATTTTTCCTTTTTGATCGGCCAGGTCGGCGAGGATCTCCAGCGACCGCACCGCCCTGTCGCGGGAGGCGGCGGATTTGAAGAACTGGTAATCATCCATGCCGAGGACATCGACATAGTCATCTCCCGGATAGCGGTCGAGATACTCCTGAGCCGTCCGGAAGACATCCGGCGAATAGGCGTAGAGAAACTGATGCATTTGTTTTTCGTGTCGAAAATAATCGACCGTAAATCGCCAGAGCCGGATGAATTCGTCGGCGGTACAGGATTTTTTGGACCACCAGAACCAGTGGCCGTTGTGCTCATGGAAAAAACGCAGGATCATCGGGATCGGCTCGCCTTCCGGCCCCCGCATATCGAGGAAGGCGGCGGCCCTGTCGAGCATGGCTTTGTAAGGATCATGCAGATCGCCGCCGGGCAGCAGGCGGTTTACCACCGGCGTTGTATCCCACGATCCTTTTCCCGTTCCCGGATGCCGCATATGCCAACTGAAGGTGTTGATTCCGTTCTTGGCATAGACCGTTTGCACCCAGTTCCTTATTTTCTCGAATGGAACGTTATTGATGTTGTTGTCGCTTCCGATCTGGCCCAGATCCCATCCGAATACGGCCGGGAAATCGCCGCAGACCTGACGGATATCGCTGTCCAGGTCGCGATCTTTCCAGCCGATTCCGTAGGCCAGCGTTTCATGGTGGCCAAAGAGCACGCCCCGGCCCGCGAATTGCTTCAGGTTATTGAACAGAGCGGCGGCCTGTTTGGATGCCCGGGGATCAGAGGGACCGCCTGCCGGCGCGGATGGGTTCTGATCCGTGTTCATGTCGGATGGCTCCCGGCCCTCCGCACAGCCGCTGATCAGCCCCATCAGCCACAGTGCGGCGCACAGTCTTGCTGGTTTCATTGTCTGTTTCCTCGATCATCAGGGTTGAAACGAAAAGGGTCTCGGACGGCCATACCACTGCCTGACGATGTCTTCGGCCGGTTTGCAGTAAATTTCGAAATTGACCTGTTTGTGAATCTCCTGACAGGAATAAAGCGACGGCGGCCACGCCCACCACGCAAAGCCAAGGAACCACGGCTCATCCCAGAAGGTCTCGAAGATCGCCTGGTAAAAGTGGGCCTGCTCCTGCCCGTCGTAAACCAGGTCAGGGCTCGAATGCTGCCAGGGAGTGCGGGAGACACCTCTTGCGCTCAAGACGCCGCATTCGATGAAGAAAATCGGTTTTTTCCACTGCCGGCTTGTTTGCCGCAGTTCTTCGCGGATCGGTTTCCAGGCGGTGCGTAAATCCGAGAGGGTCGCCCGGTAATCCGGCTTGTCTACGCCTTCGATACCCGCCTGCCGCATATAATGTCCGAGGTGGTAATAGCCGCTCATGCCGATGACATCGAGGGCATCCCAAAAACGCACATGATCGGCCCCGCCGTGATTGACATTGTAGGTCAGCAGGCCGTCATAGCGTTTTCGGGCTTCATGAATCAGTTCCCGCCATTTAATCTCGAAGCTTTCGGTGGAACTCATTTCACAGCCGAGGCAAACCATTTCGCAGCCGGTTTTCTGTGCGATATCGACATAATGGAGGATGAATTGATTGTACTCGTCCCACCAGGTTGCCCAGGCGGCCAGATCGCGCCGGCCGGAGGCGTCGGGAAAATCGATCCAGGCCCGCCAGATGGTGTCTTTGCAGTTGACCATGGGTTTGAGCACGATTTTCAGGTTGTTGTCTCGGGCTATTTCTATTGCCTTGTGCATCATTGTGTCTGTAAAACCGATCTGATCGCCCCACCGGATACGCGGAGTATTGAAGGTTTCCATTTCGGCCATAATGGCCAGGGTAACCATGTCGGCATTGGTCCGGGCCAGGGCCCGCATGGATTCGGTGAGTTTGTCGGTCATTTTCGGATCGAGATGTGGGACGATCAGCGTATGTCCTTTTAAAAACTCAAGCGGCGGGGTCGTTTTCTTTGCATGGGCATCCGGTTCTTTGAAGTAGTCCGCGATGGCATCGAGACAAGCCGGGATGCCGGATTTTTTGGAAATTTTTACCGTACGGCCGTCGGGCAGGGTTACCTGTCTTGTCGAAGCGGAATCGCGGTAATTTAAAGTGGGCAATATTTGGTAAGGGATAACCTGGCTGTACGGCCGGCCTTCGAAGGCATGGTAGAGAGAATTGTGACGGATATGACAGGCAAAGGTTTTTCCGGAAATTACATATAAGGCATGTGTCGAAAAGACATAGATCATCCCTTCCGGGTTGCCGCTGTCGGAGGCGACGAGGACAAAAGATTCGCCGGGAGCGAAACGGCAAAGAACCCGCAATTCATCTTTGGCCACGGCCCAATCATGAGGCAGCGGGAGGACAAACCGGGGCTGGTAATTTGGGTAAGCATTTTCGATCATCTCGGCCAGAATCGGGGTAATTTGCTGCCGTTCGGCCGTCTGCATTTGCTCCTTTGTCTTTTCGTTTACGGTGTCGGAAAATGCCTGAAAATCCTGTTTCGGCAGGATATTTATGGGTCCTTCAATGGACTTTCCGCCCAGGCAGCCGGCCATAAAAAGTACTGAAAATACTTCCGCAAAAATAATTTTTTTCAAAACTTTCCGAGTCATGCCATTCTCCTTGAACCGGTTGGTACGAGTCGTGTTCGTTTGTATTTATACATAAACGGTCTTTTACGTATATTCCGCAAAATCTTTTTTTATATGGACTTAAGCCGCTACAGCTGACGCTTGCCTCTTTTAAGAAGGCCGTCTATGTCAATTTTCCTCTGTAACAGGCCGGACGAGAGAAGTCAAACAAATATTTACGCAAATATTGAAATTGGCCTATTATGGCATTTTTTTGTTGACTCTTTCGCCGCCGACTCAGATAATAGAAGATACAGAAATTAGGTTGAGAGGGAAACAAAAATAAAGACTAAAAACAGTCACATGCGGATGCTGCAAATCAATCAGACTCAGGACATCATTTAATTTGGGAAAGGAGAGTGCTATGAGAAAATCTGCAGTTTTACTTATGATTTTATGCATGGCGCCGATCGGGCGAGCGGTTGTGATCGGCGATTTTGAAACCGGCCTTGACGGCTGGGGCCCTGCCTGGGAGGGGTCCACAGTCGTTGCGGCCAGTCAAACACCGGGAACGGTCACACGGGGCGAGTGGAGCATGGCCGTGACCACCACCGGGGGGTACTGGTGCCTTCAGTGGGATGCACCAACGGTTCCGGAGACCCTGGCCTACACGACCTTGACGTTTGACCTGACCATGATTCAGTCTGAATGGCCGAGCACTCCCTGGACCCAAGCGGCTGCGACCATTGCTCTGAACAGTGACGGGACCAGCGGCTGGAAGGAATACGCGCCCACGGCCGTCTGGCGGGACAGCGGCGATCCGGCTCCCCTGGACTGGGGCGCCTGGGATCCGGACGCGGCCAAGACCTACAGCGTGGATATTTCAGACTATAACATTACCGGGGCTACGTGGCTTCAGATTATCGTGGTGCTCCAGGGCGGCGACGGGACCGGGGCTTTTTACTTTGACAATATTCAACTGGCCGCGCCTGACATTCCGCCGGTGACCCCGTGGCATCGGTACGAAGCTGAAGACGCTGACCTGAGCGGGACTTATGATGTGGGTTCCGGCCAGGAAGGCGACGCCGTGGTGTGGGAAAACTTCAGCGGGCCCGGTTATGTGCGTCTGCAAAATCCGAGCGGCAGCGTAGGCATGATCGCAGTCAAAATTAATGCGCGAGAGGCCGGGGATTATCCCTGCCGTTTTCGCCTGATCGCTTCCGGAGATGCCCACTGGGACAGTTGGTCGATGAATGATGATCCCTCGGACGGGTATCCGGATCCGAGTTCGGCGGCCGGCTGGCTTTGCCGTGAGAACTACGCGTGTGCCTACACCTGGACGATGACCCGAACAGAACCGCCGGGCAACTACACCCCGGAGCAATGGGATACGTTCAAGGCCTCTTTGATTCCCGACGGGGTTGGCGACGGCGGCAGCGAGCAGTGGCACATCATCCCGATGTGGGGCCCGCAGTATGACGATGCCGGGCAGGAAAAAGCCACTCCCCTGACGCTTCCCCTCGATGCGGGGCTCAATACCCTGTATATTCAAGCCGGCTGGGGATGGGCCACCTATGACTACTTTGAAGTGGAACTGGGGCTTCTGCCGAAGAATCCGAGTCCGGCCGACGGCGGCATCGCGATTATTCCGGAAACGGAAGAGCTTTCCTGGGCCAATGCCATCCATGATCTGGATTATATCGAGGTCTGGTTCGGCATGACCCCGGAACCGAATGAAAGCGATCCCAATGCGGGCGTCAACGCGGAAAATTACAAAGACCTGCTGGACCTGATCTATACGGGTACCGATCCGGGCGCCCTGAGCAGCATCCCGGCGCCTGAGATGGAAGACGGGGTCAATTATACGTGGACCGTTGACGGGTACACCGAGTACGGCGATCCCAACGAGACGTTCTACGGCGGCTCGTTCTGGAGTTTCTTTGCCACGACGAATGTACCCCCGGCCGTCGATGCCGGTGACGATCAGTATCAATGGCTCAACGGGGCGGCGGAAGTGGTGATTACGCTGGACGGCTCGAATACGTCGGACGACGGCGAATATGAATCACTGACGTATCAATGGACCCAGCTTGCCGGTCCGGAGGCGGTGATTGACAGCCCGGCCGATGCGGTGACCTCCGCGACGCTGCCGGCGGAACTGGCCAATAACACCGAAGACGGCGCCGCCGATCCGTATGTGTTCGAACTGGAGGTCTATGACGGCCTGTGGACACGGACCGATACGGTCCTTGTGCACGTCAACAGCGATTCGTGCCGGGCGACCATAGAAGCCGGCGGCTTCTACTTCTTCGGGGATGTCGCCAGCGCCGAAGGCGCGGGAATCCCCGACTGCAAAGTCGATCTGTATGACCTTGCGGAACTGTCGGTCAACTGGCTCAATTGCTCGAATATCTTCGAGTCCTGTGATTAACCCGGACGCGGCCCCGGCCTAAGGGGGCGCGCCCGTTTAGAAACAGAAACGAGGGTCTCATTGACGGACTCCGACATGAGACCCTCGTTTTCCTGTCATTTGAGCGAGGAGGGAAGACGGCAGTGAAAAGCAGCTTTGTTCGGATTGCATGGATCGTGGTTTTTTCCGTTTCGGCGGCCTCGGCGGATAGCAGCCGTGTTCGCTTCAACAACCAGGACCTGTTCCTGAACGGACTGAACCTGGCCTGGGACTGGTTTGCCAATGATATCGGGCCGCAGGCCTCCACGCCGGATCTGGCTCATTTCGAAAACGTCTTTTCGCAGATGGAGGCCCACGGGGCCAACTGCATGCGACTGTGGCTGCACACCAACGGGGCCCATACACCGGCCTGGAGCGGCTCTACCGTCACCGGCCCCGGACCCGGCACCATCGAGGACCTGGAGGCCATCCTGGACCTGGCCTGGGAACACAAAATCAGTCTGATGCTCTGTCTGTGGTCCTTTGATATGCTGCGGGAATCGTTCGGGACGACCATCACGGATCGGGCGATGGCCATATTGACCAACACGACTTATCGGCAATCCTACATCGACAATTGCCTGATTCCCCTGGTCACGGCCCTGGAGGGACACCCGGCCATCCTGGCCTGGGAAATTTTCAATGAGCCGGAGGGCATGAGCAACGAATTCGGCTGGAGTTTTACCCGGCATGTGCCGATGGCCGACATCCAGGCCTTTGTCAATGTCTGCGCCGGGGCGATTCACCGGGCGGACCCGGGGGTGATGGTCACAAACGGCTGCTGGGACATGCAGGCCGGAACGGATGTGGACGGCCATTTTAATTATTATACCGATGCCCGGCTGATTGCCGCCGGCGGAGACGCGGACGGAACCCTGGACTTCTACTGCATTCATTACTACGACTGGGCCGGTACGGCGCATTCTCCTTTTCTGCGTCCGGCCTCGCACTGGGGGCTGGACAAACCGCTGGTGATCGCCGAGTTTTATCCGAACTGCACCTACTGCACAAGCACCTCGTATGAGAGTCTCTATCAAAACGGGTACGCCGGGGCGCTGGCCTGGTCCTGGACCGATGTCAACCCGCAGGATATGCTGGATCATATCCTGGTTGTTTCCAGTGCGCATCCGGACGACGTTCGAATCCGCACCGAAGACGATCCGGCGCCGCCGACCTGCTCGATAGTATGGCCCGCCGATCTGATTCGCATTCCCGCCGGCAGAACGCTGACGATCCGCGCCGAGGCGGCTGACCCGGATGGGACCATCGCGAAAGTCGAGTTTTATGAAGGCCCCGACAAGCTGGGGGAAGACGCCCTGCCTCCCTATGAATTCATCTGGACCGGCATCCCGGAAGGCACGTATTCCCTGACGGCCAGGGCTATCGACAGTAATGATCTGATGGCGGTATCCCCGGCCGCGACGCTTGTTGTCGGCGGCAGTACGGAGCCGCAGCAAACGCGTTTCGAAGCCGAAGACGCCGCCCGCTCCGGCAGCATCAGCGTCAGGGACGACGGGTCAGCAAGCGGCGGCCAGTACCTGGATATGCGCAATGACGGGGCGATTACCTGGACCGTCAGCGTCCCGGCCGGCGGCGAGTATGATTTGAGTATCGGCTATAACCTGGCTTACGATACGCCCAAAACCCAGACCTTCCGCGTCAACGGCTTATCGCAGGCCGCCCTTGTCTTTGACGATTCGCAAACCGGGGTCTGGCTGGAAAAAAGCGTTTCCGTTTCGCTCGAATCCGGAGACAATCAAATCGAAATCGAAAACTGGTGGGGCTGGATGTATTTTGACTATATCGAAGTGAGCATCCCGGCGCTCTGCTCGTATGGAGACCTGAACCTGGACTGCGCCGTGGATATAAACGACCTGCTGGTCCTGACAACCGGCTGGCTGAATCCGTATGAGATGGCGGACCTGGCCGAGGTTTCGGCGGACTGGCAGCGCTGAGGGCGATTCGATTACTGATACTCTTCCGTTTTGTGGCGGATGATATGCCCTTCGGCCATGTAAATGACATCCTCGGCGATATTGGTCGCATGGTCGGCAATGCGCTCCAGATGACGCGAGACCGACAGCAGGTGAATGAGCGATTCGATCTGCTCCGGATTTTTCAGGATGCTCTGCTTGACCGAATCGTACATCTCCTTGTTGATCCGGTCCACCTCGTCATCCCGGCCGCAGACCTGCTGGGCCAGATGGCAGTCCATATTCACGAGGGCATCGATGCTCAGCCGGACCATTGCCTGGGCCTTGCCCGCCATGGCCTCAAAATCAAAGGGGACGGCGACCGGCTCCTGGGAGGCCAGGAATTCGGCCCGCTCCGCGATATTGACCGACAGGTCGCCGATGCGTTCGAGATCGTTGTTGATCTTCAGGGCCGTGATGATAAAACGCAGATCAATCGCCACCGGCTGATAGAGGGCCAGCGTCTTGAGGCATTCCTCCTCCACATCCACTTCCATCTGATCGATGCGGGCATCGCTTTCGATCACCTGCCGGGCCAGCGCACTGTCCCGCTGCTGGATGGCTTTGACGGCCTGCCAAAACTGCTCCTCCACCTGCGAACAGAGCGTCAGCAGCATCTGCTTGATTTTGTCCACTTCCCGTTTTAAATGCACCGACATGGCGGTCTCCTTTCCGGCGAAATCAGCCGAAGCGGCCGGTTATATAATCTTCCGTGGATTTTTCGGAAGGGTTGGTAAACAGTTTGTCCGTCAGGTCGTATTCGATCAGCTTGCCCAGGCAGAAAAACGCCGTGCGGTCGCTGACCCGTGCGGCCTGCTGCATATTGTGTGTGACAATGACAATCGTGTACGTGCCTTTCAGGGCGGCGATGAGGTCTTCAATGCGGGCGGTAGCCAGCGGGTCCAGCGCCGAACACGGCTCATCCATCAGGATCACCTTCGGCTTGTTGGCCAGGGTCCGGGCAATGCACAGCCGCTGCTGCTGGCCGCCCGAAAGCGCCAGGGCCGATTTGTGCAGATCCTCCTTGACCTCTTCCCACAGCGCGGCGTCCTCGAGGCATTGCTGCACGATCGCATTCAGCTTCGTCCGGCTGCGAATGCCCTGCAGCCGCGGGCCGTAGCTGATATTGTCGTAGATGCTTTTGGCAAACGGGTTGGGCCGCTGAAAAACCATGCCCACCTGCCGCCGCAGATTGACCAGGTTTGTCCGCTTGTCATAGACATCCTGCCCCCCTACCGCCAGAAGTCCCTCGGCCCGTGTCCGCGGAATCAGGTCGTTCATCCGGTTGATGCTGCGCAGGAAGGTGCTTTTTCCGCAGCCGCTGGGGCCGATGATGGCCGTTACCGAGCCGGCCTCGATCTCCATCGTGATATCCGAGACGCCCATTTTTTCGCCGTAAAACAGACTGAATCCGCTTGCGCGGATAATGACCTTTTCCGGCCGGATTGCCGACTCGGTATGCGGCCGGCTCTTCGGGCTGCCGATTTGGACCCCTCCCCGGCGTTCTGTTGCATTTGACCGTTTTGGAATTGCATCCATTCCTGGCCTCTCGTCTTTTTTTCGCGAATCGATTATACCGGAAACGTGCGCCACGGCTACATCCCCTGTAATTTTTTACTCATTCTTGAACGGATGAGGATGGCCGCGATATTCAGGCAGAGCACCAGCAGGATCAGCGTAAAGACCATGCCGAACTGGTTGTGCGGCACCCGCATGGCCAGCCGGTCACCCACCGTGATATCATAACATCCGTAGGACAGGGCCCGTGTGGGCTGAAAAAGCCATCGGAATTTCAGGCCCAGGTCGGGAATCGGTCCGAGGGCCACCGCCCCGGCGAACAAAATCGGGGCCGTTTCTCCGGCAGCCCGGCTCAGACTCAGGATGAGGCCGGTCAAAATGCCCGGCCCGGCCGCCGGGAGAGTTACCGTCAAAAACGTCCGGAATTTGCCCGATCCCAGCGCCATCGAGGCCTCTTTGTAGGACTGCGGCACCGCGCGGATCGCCTCTTCACTGGCCCGGATAATCACCGGCAGGGCCAGCAGGGCCAGCGTCAGCGAGGCGCTCAGGATGCACGGCCGGCCGACAATCAGCACAAAAAAGGCCAGCCCGAACAGGCCGTAGACAATGCTCGGTACGCCGGCCAGCGTGTTGATGCAGGTGCGAATGACCCGGACGGCGATATTGTCTCCGGCGTATTCGACCAGGTAGGCCGCCGAGAGAACCCCCAGCGGGACGGCGAAACACATCGAAAGAACCGTCAGCACCAGTGTGCCGAGGATCTCCGGACCCACCCCGCCGAAATAATGGCCGGAGGTGCTGTCATCGAGAAAATAGCGACCGTAAACCGTCCACTCCGGCTCGAGCATCCGCTCAAGGTTTTTCTCCATCATGGAAAACAGCGGGGCCAGTTCCGTTCCGGCAAACAAACCGGCCTCGGGATCATCCCGGCGAATCTCTTTTTTGACCAGCCGTCCGTCACCGGAATCGCCCGGCACCCATTTTGTCTGATACAGCAGATAGTGCAGGTGTTTCTTGGCGACATCCCAGCGAGTGGCCCCAAACCGATCCTGCGGCAGGGGCGGCGTCGATTCGCCCGGCAGCGGTCCGAGGAGATTGCGAAGCTCTGTTTTTACGATGTCCAGCTCGGCGGCGTATTCTTCGCGATGGGCCAGGTCCATTTCATCGAGAATTCGGCGATACTGTTTGGAAAGCGTAAAAAACGTCTCGACGGCCGTGGCTTGAAATTCCGGGCTGTCCCGATGGAGATCGACCTGATCGAGAAAACGGTTCGCGGCCGCTTCCTCCGTGCTGTCGAGAGCGGCCAGAAAATTGTCGCGAATGTCTTTGGCCGCGGCGCGAAGACGTGAGTACTCCTCCCGGGACACTTCCCGGTAGCGCAGTTCCAGCCCGTATTTTCGATAGGCGTCTTTTGCCTCGTCGCTGAGCAGTTTGGTATCAATTCCGCGGCCAAATTGCTCGATCCTCGCAAGGACCTCCTGCCGGGCCTGCCCGGTGCGGGCAATTGCCTCATGGAGCGAATCCAAGTCGCCCCGGCCGAAGAGATCCCGCTGCATCTTTCGGAATTCAACGGTTTGACGGAAGAAGACGGCCTTGCCGCCCTTGACGATCATCGGCACGAGAAACAGCAGCAACACAGCAATCAGCAGCCCCACCGATCCGGAGCACAGTACCGTAAACAGCCGGTCCCAGACCTGTCGAATCCGCACGCTCATCGCTGCCTCCTTTTGACCCTCGACAAAAAGGACTCGCTGATCAGATTCAGGGTAAACGTAAAGATCAGCAGGAGAAAGCCGATCGCAAACAGCGAGTGGTAATGGGTTGTTCCCTTGGGCACCTCACCCAGTTCGCCGGCGATGGTGGCGGTCATCGTGCGGACCGACTGGGACAGGTCCCACCAGGGTGAGGGAATCTGGGCGGCGTTTCCGGAGGCCATCCAGACCACCATCGTTTCGCCGATAGCCCGCATCATGCCCAGGATTACCGCCGCGAGGATGCCGCTTCCGGCGGCGGGAATAACCACCCGGATCATCGTTTCGGCCCGGGTTGCGCCCAGTCCATAGGAGGCCTGGCGAATATCGCGGCCAACGGCCGAAAGGGAATCCTCGGCCACGCTGAGAATCGTCGGCAGCGCCATGATCGAAAGAATCAGCGAGGCGTTCAGGGCATTGGTTCCCGTGGTAAAGCCGAGGTGCTTCTGGAGCCAGGGTGCGGCCACCATGACGGCGAAAACACCGTAGGCCACAGACGGAATCGCCGCCAGAATCTCGATGACCGGCTTGCAGATCTGCCGGACCTTAAAGGAGGCGATGTCGCTGAGGAATACCGCCGCCAGCAGGCCGATCGGGACCGCGATCAGCAGCGACACAACCGTCACATACAGTGAGCCGACGATGATCGCGAGCACGCCGTATTCCGGATGGGCTTCGTGTTCGGGAAACCATTGGGTACGGGTTAAAAATTCCTTCAGGCGGGAAAGCGAGGCGGCCGCGTCCGTACTTTTGAAAAACGGAACGGCCTCCCGAACCACAAACACAAATATCAGCAGCACCGCCGCCACGGAAACAAAGGCCGTTATAAACAACAGCGTGCGGGCGGCGCGGCCGGTCAGATACCCCCGCAGGTCCTGTCCGGCGGATAGACGCAGCGGCCGGGAAAATCCGGCCGCCGCATCGGTTTGCATAGAATGATCAGAGCGTTTTTTCATCATCGCCTGCCGGGACCGCCGGCATTCCGGCTGCCCGCTGCGTGGTTAGTACTCCGTGAGGGGCACAAACCCCTTGTCTTCGACAATTTCCTGCCCCTTTTCAGTCAGGTAAAAGGCACAGAAGGCATGGGCCATGGAGCCGAGCTTCGGATAGCCGTTGGTAAACAAGAACAGCGGACGGCTGACCGGGTAGATGCCCTTGGCGATGGTCGAGCGGCTGGGCATGACATTGTCAACCTTGATCGCCTTGACGTACCGGTCGAGAAAGCCGATCCCCACGTATCCGATGGCTCCCTCGGTACTGCGAACCCTTGAATGAGACTGGGGATTGGAATTAACATATTCCACGTTCTCGGCCATCTTTTCCTTGTTCATGACCAGTTCGTGAAAGGTCTCATAAGTGCCGCTGGAGGTATCCCGGCTGATCGGCACAATCGGCATATCCGCCCCGCCGACCTGCTTCCAGTTGGTCAGCTCGCCCTTGTAGATTTTTCGAATCTGCTCGGCGGTCAGCGCGGCGACCGGATTGGACGGATGCACCACGATGCAGACGCCGTCCATGGCCACGACATGGGCCACCGGAAAGACGCCCTTTTCCACGGCCTGCCGAAATTCCTTCTCTTTCATAAACCGGCTCATCATCGCGATATCGCAGCGGCCGTCCACAAGGGCCGCGGCCCCGTCACCGCTGCCGGTCTTCTTGACCGTGATGCTGCAATCGGGATACAACTCCGAAAAGGCCTCCGCGAAGGCATCCCCGATCGGGCCGACCGTGGTCGAGCCGTCCACCTGAAGCAACTGCCGGGCCGCCGATGCCGGAACCGTCAATCCGAGCACAAACAGGGCCATTCCTAACAATGCAAGAGTTTTCTTACCGCTCCATATTGCTTTCATCGTATTCTCCTGTGTTTCTGTTCAATTAGTTTCTCATAAATCTATACCCGTTGATTGTTAGCATTGTATTAGGGTTCTGTTAGGATTTTGTATCCTAATATTTGAGCATAAAGTCTGCCAGGACAACATCATGGTCGGCGGTGCTGTTATTCCGGGTACGTTCGGCCATCATATAGGTTACCCCAAACTGCGTATTTTCAGCAACTTGGTAGTTCACATTAAACTTATGACCTTTGATATCCGTACCGCCGCCGCCGAACGTCGCTTCAGCCAGAACACCCAGCAGCGAATCGGCTTCCAGATCACGATAGTTGTAGGCAAAACTCCAGGTTCCCGGCTTTGTGCACTTGCCTATGTTTGCGCCGGCCAGCCAGGCGGTATCCTTGGAGGATTTGGCTTGTGTGTTTTTTATGAAATCGCCGAAGAAGCGTACCGGCAGGCCGCCCAGCGGCAGGCCGACTTCCGCAAAACCCTGCACAAGATCAAAGTCGCTGTCAAACAAGTCATCCGTTGAACGGTTTCCGTAAAACTGAGTCGCATCCGTTCCCAGTCCGGCTTTGCCTTTGATGTTTCCGTAATTATAGTAGCCGCCGCCGGCCGTCAGATAGGTTTTATTCGTTTCGTCCAGTTGCAGGGTTGCGCCTGCCTGCATCGCCCACAGACTGGTATCGGCATCGGTCGAGCGTTCTTTGACATAGTAGCCGCCCGCGGCGCCGAAGAGAGCAATCCCCTCCGACAATTTGGTCTTATAGACCGCCGCGATGCCTTCCGGGGTAATATCCGTGTCAAACATCAGGTCGCTGTTGCCGACCCGGTAATAGGGATTTTGAATTTTACCGCCGTAGACATTCAGGCCCGGAATGGCCGCCGGATGATAATCAAAATACGCCAGGTCAAGCCAGATGTTTTTGCTCGAAAAGGCATTGCCGAGATCCTGGTTGGTGGAGGTGGGAGACCCTTCATCTTTCGTCGGACTCTCGCTGTTTCCGCTGGCTACACGAAAATTGTAGCTGAACTCGTCATTGACTTTTCCTTTGATGCCGACCCGGACCCGAATACGATGACGATTTCGGTCGTCTGTTCGGCTGTCGTCATCGGTCCATTCATGACGATAGCGGAAGTCGCCGTAGATTTTGATCTGCTCGAGCCAGGCCAGCGTTTCGGGGAGGTCCACCCCGCCGCTTTCCTCGATCTTCGTGATCTTCTGTCCCTGCTCGCGCTGCGCGGATTCGAGCTTCATCAGCCGGTTGTTCATCTCCACGAGCTGATTGTACAATTGTTCCTGTTCCTTCCGCAGATCGCTGATCTCATCGGCCCGCGCAAGACCGATCAGCGATACCGCGAAAAACAGCAGCAGGCATCCAATCCATTTTCCTGACATACTTGTACCTCCATATTTGTACCGATTTAAATTTCCGCGTGCTCTAACCGAATAGGCGACGCCCGTACTCCGTAAAAAACCTTATCTTGCCAAAATGAGGAAATGATTGGCATTTCATTAAATTATCGTTAGGGAGGCACTCGGAATCTTAATAATTCATGGAATTCGCGGATTCTTTTTCTCTTTTTGGCCTTCGATGACAGTCATAAAGAAACGGTATTTCAATGCCGCAAAAGTTCCGCGGCCGTATCCGAGGAGAGGAAGGTCACCCAGTCAAGCCGGATGAACAACGTTTTCAGTACTGGTATTCTATTTTTTTGCCTGGCAATCGATCCGCCTTCCCCCAAAACGCCAGGCGGAAAAAGCGCCCCGAAGAATTTTTTTCCTCTTGAAAACAGAGGGCCTTTCGTGTACATTGCCCTGTTCGTAAGCGGGAAAATTCCTGCCCCGCGGCGGCGTACCCAAGCGGTCTAAGGGGACGGTTTGCAAAACCGTTATTCGTCGGTTCGAATCCGACCGCCGCCTTGATTGGAAGCCAACGTATATAAGGAAAAATACTGATCCGCCCGGGGCGGACTTTTTTTATAAAATCCTCCTATATAGGAGCATATACGGATATACTATATTCTGTATTTCAAAATTGGCTTTAAAAAAAGCTGGAAATCGGGCTTATTCTGACTACAATCCGTGCATGAAATTCGTTTTGATTGATAAAATAACGGCCTTTGAGCCGACTGTTTCGATCTCGGCCGTCAAGAACGTTTCGCTGGCCGAGGAGTACCTGGCGGACCATTTTCCGATTTTTCCGGTGCTGCCGGGGGTCCTGCTGCTGGAAGGGCTGATCGAGTGCGGCTCGTGGCTGGTCCGGCAGGGGCAGAATTTTGCCCACAGTATGGTCCTGCTCGAAACGGCCCGCAATGTCAAATACAAGAGTTTTGCGGCCCCGGGAATGCAGATTTGCTATACAGTGCAGGTCAAAACCCTCGAGCAGAACGCCAGCAGCTTTGCCGGCGAGGGATTCTGCGGCCGGGAGCCGATTGTGGAGGCCAGGTTTACGCTGCGGCATTTTAACCTGGCCGATGAAAACCCGCGGATGGCCCGCGTGGACGGGCAGATTATCGAGAGCATGAAGCAGCGGTGGAAACTGCTGTATCAGGAATAAACACCAACAGGCCGGACGTTCACGGGATGGGCGGTCGGAAAAAAAGAGATTGATTTAGGGAGAGCAGACATTATGGCAATGAGCCGCGAAGAAATTTTTGAAAAGGTTCAGGAAGTTCTGGTTGACGCCCTCGGGCTGGATGATGACGAAGTGACCGAAGAGGCCACGCTGATGGGCGATCTCGGCGCCGAAAGTATCGACTTCCTCGACATCGTCTTTCGCCTCGAAAAGGCGTTTGATATCAAGGTGCCTCGGGAAGAGCTGTTCCCGGCCGAAAGCGTACTGAATAATCCGGAGTTTGTCAGCGGCGGAAAGCTGACCGACAAGGGCCTGGCCGAGCTGAAGGCCCGCATGCCCCATACCCACCTGGGTGAGTTTGAACAGGATCCGGATGTCAACAAAATCGCCGACCTGTTTACCGTCAGTGCGATTGTGAACTTTATCGAAGGCAAGGTCGGCTGACCGGCGGCCTGTACGGCTGCCGTCCCTGCGAGAGCAGGACGCATCGGCAGACCGATACCGTTCCGCCTGCCGATTTGCTTTTTTAATCAAGAGACGATGCGCTGGATCTGGATTGACAAATTTCTCGAATTCGAAAGCGGCAAGAAAGCTGTGGCGCTGAAGAACGTCACCCTGGCCGAAGAGCACCTGCACGATCATTTTCCGGGCTTTCCGATTATGCCGGAATGCCTGATGATCGAGGCCATGGCTCAGACAGCGGGCATCCTTGTCGGCCAGGCGAGGAACTTTGAGGAAAAAGTAATCCTGGCCAAGATCAAGAAGGCCGCGTTTTACAAATACGTCTGTCCCGGCGATACCATTACCCTGCATGCCGAGATTGAAAGCATTGCCCCGGAAGCGGCCGGCATCGAGGGCGAGATTCGACGGGGCGACGAGGTGATTGCACAAATCAGCTTAATGTTCAGCCATATCGACAAAAATCTGGCCGGCAAACAGTTCCCGCAGGAAAACTTTGTCTTTACCGATACCTTTTTCTCGCTGCTGGAGGGATTTGTGGATCGGGACGCGGCGAAGGAGCGGCCGTGATGGCTGCCCGTCGCGTGGTCATTACATCGGTCGGCGCCGTCAGCCCGCTGGGGCTGGGCAGCGAGGCGTTCTGGTCCGGCCTGATCCAAGGACGCTGCGGCATCGGTCCGATTCGCTCCTTTGACCCGGTCAAACTGCCCTGCCGCATCGCCGGCGAGGTCTCCGAATACAAAATTCGCGATTATGTTCCCAAGAGCTACCGCAAAGCCACCAAGCTGATGTGCCGCGACATTGAGCTGGCCGTGATTGCCGCCGATGAGGCGGTGCGAAGCAGCGGACTGGTCAGCAAGGCCATCGATCCGGAACACGTCACGCTTCGGCCCGAGCGCACGGCCATTGATTTCGGCTCCGGGATCATCAGTTGCGAACTGCCGGAGATTGCCCCCTCGGTGGTGCTGTCCGCGGTGGACGGCCGGTTCGACATGAAAAAATGGGGACGCGAAGGACTGCAAACCGTCACGCCGCTGTGGCTGCTGAAATACCTGCCGAATATGCTGCCCTGCCATGTCGGGATTCTGCACGACATCCAGGGGCCGAGCAATACCATTACCTGCGGAGAGGTCAGCTCGCATATCGCGGTCACTGAGGCGGCTGAGATGATCCTGCGCGACAGCGCCGACGCGGCCCTGGCCGGCGGCGGCGAAGCCAAGATCAATCCCCTGCTGATGGTCCGGCAATGTCTTCTGAAACGCGCCGTTTTTACCGACAATGACGATCCGCAGCACGCCTGCCGGCCGTTTGACGCCTCCGCGGCCGGGGCGGTCTTCGGCGAGGGCGCAGGCGTTCTTTTATTGGAAGAATACGAACAGGCCAAAGCCCGCGGCGCCCCCATGCTGGCCGAGTTCGCCGGGGGCGCCTCAAGCTGCACGCCTACGGAGGCCTATGTTCACATGAAGGACGGAAGCGGGCTGAAGATCGCGATTGAACAGGCCCTCCGCCAGGCGCACATCGACGCGGCGGATCTGGATTTGATTATTCCGCATGGAACGGGCATTGCGCGGGACGATCGCGTGGAGGCGGCGGTTTTGCAGGAGGTGCTCGGCGGCGCGGTCGAAAAAGTGCCCGTCTGGCCGATCAAGGCACAGGTCGGCCATTTGGGAGCGGCAGCCGGGGCAATGGACCTGATCGCGGCCGTGGGGGCCATTCGCCACGGGACAATCGGGGCGGCGTATAATTTCCGGTCGCCGGCGGACGGATGCAGACTGCATTTCCTCAAAGAGCCGGCGCAGAAAAAAATCCGGCATGTCCTGTGCTGCGGATACAGCTATGGGGGCCAGACCGCCGCAGTGGTACTCCGAAAAGTCAGCGAGGCAAGCCAATGAGCGAGCGTGTCGTCATTACGGGAATGGGTGTGGTTTGCCCGATCGGCAACAGCGTGGCCGAGATGTGGGAAGGGCTGATGACCGGCCGGCACGGCATGAACCAAAACACCCTCTTTGACGCCTCTGCCTACCCGACCACATTTGACGCGGAAGTAAAGAATTACGATCTGTCCAAAATCGTCAAAAACCCGGCCCTGCACGCCCACGGCAACCGCGGAACGGCCTTTGTCCTCGGTGCGGCCGTGGAGGCCTGCCGACAGGCCGGAATCGATACCGAAACCGAAAGCCCATCGGACGGACTGGACCGGTCCCGGATGGGCATTTACCTCGGGGCCGGCGAAGGCGCCATGGACAGCGAGGCCTTTTTCTCGGCTATCGTGGACGCCTGGAACAGCCAGACCCATGAAATGGACTGGGCCGCGTGGGCCGAAACGACATTCCGCATCATGACCGCCGAGCACGAGTTGGAGCAGGAGACGAATATGCCCGCGGCGCACCTGGCGGTGCTGACCGGGGCGCGGGGAATCCTGCGAAGCTGCCTGACGGCGTGCGCGGCCAGTACCCAGGCCGTCGGCGAAGCGGTGATGCTGGTTCGCTCCGGCCAAGCCGATGTCATGGTCGCCGGCGGCGCTCATTCGATGATCCATCCGCTCGGCCTGATGGGCTTTAACCGGCTGACCGCCCTGTCCACGCGAAACGATGACCCCGCCACGGCCTCCCGGCCGTTTTCCGCCAGCCGCGACGGTTTCATTCTCGGCGAAGGCGGGGCCGTGGTCATCCTTGAATCGCTCACATCCGCCCGAAAACGCGGAGCTGCGATTTTGGCGGAGATCACCGGTTTCGGCAGCAGCAGCGACGCCTTCCGAGTAACGGATATGCACGAGGAGGCCCGCGGCGCCGTCCAGGCCATCCGGGCCGCCCTGAAAGACGCCGGAGTGACCCTCTGCGATATTGACTACATCAGTACGCACGGAACCAGCACGGTTGAGAACGACTCGATTGAAACGCTCGCGATCAAAACCGTCTTCGGGGAGTACGCCCGCAAGGTCCCGTGCAGCAGTCCCAAGAGCCAGTTCGGACATCTGATCGGGGCCACCGGCTGCGCAGAGCTGATTACCTGCGTGATGGCCATTCAGGAAAACATCCTGCCGGCGACGATGAATCTGCATGATCCGGACCCGGCGCTGGACCTGGATTATGTGCCGAACAAGCCGCGCAAGAAAAAAATCGATACCGTCCTCAAGGAATCGTTTGGATTTGGCGGGCAGAACAATGTACTGGTGATTCGCCGTTTTTCGGAATAGGAAAGAACCATGATTGAGATCAGGCACATTCGCGAAAATCCGCAGCGTTTTAAGGACGGTGCGACGGCCAAGAAATTCAGCGTCGATATCGACGCCCTGCTGGCGATGGACCAGACCCTGCTGGATGTGAAAAAGAAACTGCAGGAGCTGGCCACCGAGAAAAATCGCGTCGGCAAAGAAATACCCCGGCTCAAAGACGACGAAAAACAATCCGCCCTCACCCTTCTCAGCGAACTGAAAATCCTCGAGACCGAGCTGAATGACAAAGTCAAAGATCTTCAGCCGCAGTTTGACGCCCTCATGCTCCAGGTCCCCCAGCCGCCCTCATCGGAGGTGCCCTTCGGCGAGGATGACACGCAAAACGTCGAGATGCGCCGCTGGGGAACGATCCGGGAATTTGACTTCCCGATACAAGATCACATCCAGTTGGGAACCGCGCTGGATCTCATCGACGTGGAGCGCGGCGTAAAACTGGCCGGCACGCGCAATTATTTTCTCACGGGCGACGGCGCCATGCTGCACCGGGCCGTTCTCCAGTACGCCCTCGATTTCATGGTCCAAAAGGGCTATACGCCGATGGTCGTACCCCTGCTGATGCGGGACGAGGCGATGCAGGGCACCGGCTACTATCCCGGCTCCGAGGAACAGACCTACCGGATGGAGCGGGATGAGCTGAACCTGGCGGGCACGGCCGAGGTGCCCCTGACGGCGTATTATTCCGGCGAACTGCTCAGCGAGGAAATGCTGCCGGCCAAATTCGTGGCCATGAGCAGTTGTTTCCGCCGCGAAGCCGGCGCGGCCGGAAAAGACACTTACGGATTGTATCGAATCCACCAGTTTGACAAGGTCGAGCAGGTCATCATCGGCGAAAACGACGAGGCCAAAAGCATCGCTTATCACCAGGAGATTTTGGCCAATTCCGAGGCCGTCATGCAGGCCCTCAATCTGCCCTACCGGGTGGTCAATGTCTGCACCGGCGATCTCGGGCGGGGCCAGGTCCAGAAATTCGAC
>JAHDQI010000042.1 GCA_018433925.1 Phycisphaerae bacterium
CAAAAGCCAAGGCATTGATTGATTCCGGCCAATATGGAAATGTTCAGGCCGCAACTTTCCGCCGACTGAGTATGACTCCCGCCTGGGCCTGGGATAACTGGATTCTGGATGAACAACGAAGCGGCGGGGCCTTGCTGGATTTGCATATTCACGACGCAGATTTTATCCAGTTCTTGCTGGGTATGCCCAACTCCGTTTTTACAAAAGCAGTAAAGGGACCAAGCGGCGGCTATGACCATGTCGTCACGCACTATATTTACAACGACGAGAAGGTAATTACCGCCGAGGGAGGCTGGATAATGGCGGATTCTTTCGGCTTCCAAATGAGTTTTGAGGTGATCCTCGAAGAAGCAACTCTCTGTTATGATTGCACGAAATCGCCTGCCTTGAAGGTCTGCACAAAAACGAACTCTTTTTCTCCGGACCTTGAAACGGAAGATGGATATTTGCTGGAATTAAGACACTTTGTTAAAGCCATTTCCGGCCAACCGGTTCCTGAAATAACAACCCCGCGGCAATCGCTCCGGTCTGTTCTATTAATAGAAGCCGAAAAAAAGTCTGCTGAATTCTCCGAGATAATCCAATTATGAAAAAAAGCACCCTGCATTGGGAGGTCGGAGTTTGCAGTTGGTCACTGAATAACGACCTCGACCAGTTAATGCAATTGAAACGTGAGACCGGCATTTCCACCGTACATCTTCATATTCGTCCCGAACTCGGCCGGCAAATGACTACGCTGGCGGACGGCCTGCTGCACCATGGCTGGCGAATCAGTGCAGGAATGGTAACCTTCGACCAGGAGGATTATTCCACCCCGGCCACTATCCGCAAAACCGGCGGAATCGTCCCGGATCAGTACTGGCCGGAAAATCAGAGAAAAATCCAGAAAGCCCTTGATATTCTCTCCGATCTGAGGGTTCCATACCTGACATTTCATTTCGGAGTCCTGGATGCAGAAAATGATCTTCTGTGCAGGAAAATAAAGAGTCTGGCGGATTGTGCGGAGTCTAAAGGGATTGCCCTGTTGATGGAGACCGGACAGGAAAATGCTGAAGCGCTCTGCGGTTTTTTGCAGACCCTGAATCATCCGGCCCTGGGCATTAACTTCGATCCGGCCAACATGATCCTATACGACAGCGGGCAGCCAGCGGAAGCCCTGAAACTGCTAAAAAAAAGAATCCGGCATATTCACATAAAAGATGCGCTGCCTCCGCAGCAGGCCGGCTTTTGGGGAAGTGAAGTCCCCTGGGGAGACGGCCGAGTCAACCCGGAGGGCTTTTTCCGCCGGCTCACAGAGATCCGTTATACCGGCGCATTGTGTATTGAACGAGAACAAGGCACAAACAAGTATGCCGATATTATATCGGCAATCAAAAACATTCACTCTTTTTTGAAATGACAAATGGCAGCTTGCTCCCCAAAAAACAGGCGGCGTGTCCAAATCGCCGTCGTCGGCCTTGGTAAAATGGGAACCGTTCATTTAAACGCTCTTCAATCACTGCAAAAGGGCGAGCATGAAAACTACTACAAAGGCGACTCAAAAGAAATCCTTTCAAACATAGAGATTTGCGGCCTCTGTGATATTCTGCCGGAGAAACTGAATGCAATACCTGGTTACAGGGTTTATTCAGATCCCCGCGATCTGCTGAACTCCACCGCTCCTGACCTTGTAATTATTTCAACTCCTGTAAACACACATTTCAGGATTGCCCGACAATGCCTTGAATACGGCGCCCATGTCTTCGTGGAAAAGCCAATTGTGACCAAATATGAAGAATGGAATGAGTTGCTTAAGCTCTCCTCCACAACCCAGCGGAAAGTAATGGCCGGACATATTGAGAGGTATAATCCGGTATCCTTAAAATTAAAACAGATTATAGCTGATTGCAAACCTTCAAATATTTCCTTCCAATTCACAAGGACCCAGCCGCACGACCA
>JAHDQI010000005.1 GCA_018433925.1 Phycisphaerae bacterium
GCAACAATCAGAAATGCCGGGATGTCCCCGATAGCCAGAACTGCCAGCATGGAAGAGATTCCCAGGCATACCGCTATCGGTACCTCCAGGTACAGCATGATCACGAATGAAATTACAAGAATCCAAAGCGGCGGCATGATTTATTGATCCCCAAAAAGTTCAGAATAATGTTCGTAAGCTTGCCGGAGGCAGTAAATGGACATGAAGATTCCGCTGATCGGAACGGCCAGATAAATATATCCCATTTCGATACCGAGGGCGGGTGAAACCTGGCCTGTCGCAAAGGTATTTCTTACAAACTGGAAGCCGCCTATGGTTAAAATCCCCAGCGAAAAGAACAAGATAAGAAAATGTACGATAACCCGAACCGCCTCTCTTGTTTTACGGGGGAATTTTTCGACATAAAAATCGATTCCCAGGTGGGCCTTTCTTCGTAGAGCCGCAGCGGCGCCGAGCATGCCGACCCAGATCATTAAAAAACCGGCTGTTTCCTCTGTCCATGCACTGGGTGTTTTGAGGATGTACCGACTGATGACCTGCCAGACGACATCGGTCACAAGCAGTCCCATCAGGAAGACCGAAGTCCAATCCAGGCTTTTATTCATAACTTTGTAAAGTGTTTTCCAGAGCATTTACTGAACGTCCTGAATTTTTTGGATCATCGTACCCACAGAAGTGCCCTCAAAGCTCTGCCATAACGGCCGTACGGCTTCGATAAAAAGTTCCTTTTGGGGAGAAATCACTTCAACGCCAGCCGATTGAACTTTTTCCAGGGAGGTCTGGGTAAATTCCTGCCAAATTGCTCTCTGGAAATACGCTGATTCCACAGCGGCCTGCTGGACGATTCGCTGCTGCTGGGGACTCAATTTTTCCCAGAATAGGGTGCTTACCAAAAGGATGTCGGGAATTCGCAAATGTTCATCCAGGCTGTAGTATCTGCAAATCTCATAATGCATGGATGTCATGAAGCTGGGCGGATTATTTTCGGCTCCATCCACCACGCCCTGCTGAAGAGCGGTGTACAGTTCTCCAAAGTCGATGGGCGTGGGCAAGGCCCCCAGCGCCTTCATGGTCTTTATGCTCATTGTGGTTTTCATAACCCGAATCTTCAGACCCGCAAGGTCTACCGGTGTGTATACCGGTTTGTCCTTTGTGTAAAAGCTCATGGCCCCGGCGTCATAAAAGCACAAACCCTTCAGGCCGTACTTCTCTCCGGAGGCCAAGATATCGCTGCCGATCGGGCCGTCCAGCACGTTGATCATGTGTTCCCTGGACCTGAACACATACGGAATGCCGAATATCTGCATGCCGGGAACAAATCCTTCCAGGGGGCCGCAGGAAGTGATCCCCATGGACAGGATGCCGTATTGAAGCTGTTCGAGGCATTCACGGTCGGATCCGAGCTGTCCGTTTGGGTAGATCAGGACCCGCATGCTTCCCCGGGAAAGCTCCCCAGTTCTTTTCGCAAAATGTTCCAATGCCCTGTGCAGGGGATGAGAAGGATCGAGGGGATGCGCAATACGCAGCGTGTCAATGTTTTTGCTTTTGTTTTCGGTCAGGGAAATCACATACACAAGAATGATGACCAGGACAGTGATGAAAGCAAATATTGTTTTTTTGCTTTTGTTCATACTTTTCAGACAATGGAGGCACCGCAAAATGACATTCGCTGCCAGCCCCTACATTTTTGTGCCCTTGGCGGCAATCCTAGGATTTCCCTTCCCAGATCAACATAATAGCGGTAATTATCCAAAGGAGTACCGTTCGTAATTCGGTGATCCAGTCCGAATATCATACCTCCCTGCTGCATGGAAGGTTGCATTTTATATTCCAGTTCCTTTTGAATATCCTCCTTGGTTTCACGCAGGA
>JAHDQI010000336.1 GCA_018433925.1 Phycisphaerae bacterium
AAGAAACGTATATTCTTACTATATACTGCGGAATGAAGAATGCAAGTGTTTTTTTATGGCAAATTTGTGTACAGCGCATATACTATACACAAATCGCAGAAATAAAAACGGGAGAAGACAATGCCTTTTAATATTCGCTTTTTAAGCACCTATCCGCCCCGCCGATGCGGCATCGGCACCTTTTGTAGAGATTTGGCCACCGCCCTCAGTCATTTGACTGCGGAAGTCGGATATATTCGAGTCGCCGCCATTGATAACAAGCAGGGACCTTACAATCTCCCGGTGGACCTGATAATCGATCAGTACAATCCGAAATCCTGGCGGCAAGCGACGCAGTCCATCCTCCAGAGAAGCCGTGAAACCAACACTCCCACAGCCGTGGTCCTCCAGCACGAATACGGTCTTGATCCGGATGAGCACGGCGGCGACGGACGCGGTACCCATTTTGTCGAAATGGCAAAAACCTTTTCCGAAAATAACCTGCTCTGCGTGGTCTACCTGCATACCCTTCTTGAAAATCCAAATGAACACCAGCGCCGTATTATTGTCGATCTGGCCCGCTACTCAAACGGCCTGATCGTCACCACCGAAAGTGCCGTAGACATCCTCGAATCAGACAGCTATGGAATCAGTCCGTTCAAGGTCAAACACATTGACCACGGGATCCGAATGCACCACCCGACCCAGTTCGACCGCTTTGAGATCAAGAAAGAATTCGGATTAACCGATTTTTTCCTGGCCACCACCCTCGGCCTGCTGTCTCCAGGCAAAGGCATCCCCTACAGTATCGCCGGTTACGGACGCTTCCTGAAAGACGCCTGCACACCTGCCCAGCGGCAGCGTATCGTATACCTGATCGCCGGGCAATGTCATCCCGAGTTCGTCCACGCCGACAAAGGAAAACCCTATCGGCAATACATGGAAACCCTTCAGCGGGCACTGGCCGAATCCGATCTGAAATGGTGTCGAACGCGCGATCTCGGACAGGTGGACTGGAAAGCAAACGATATCGTCTTTTATGATAATTTCATGGACGAAAGCATGCTGATCAAACTGTACGGGGCCACCAATGTCATGATTTTGCCCTACCTGAACAGGGAACAGATTTCCAGCGGAATCCTGGCCGATACCGTCGGCTCCGGCCGCGTTGCCATCGCCACCAAATTTCGCTATGCCCTCGAATTGATCTCCTCCATTAAGCAGTGCCCGCCGGGACTGGTCATCGGACGTTTTGCTCGCGGCATCCTCGTCGATCCGGGACCCGAATCCGTTGATCAAATTGCCGAAGCAATGGACTTTGTCATCTTCGAAAAAAACAAGCGGATCCGAATGGAAAAACAGGCCCATCAGCGCGGCTATCAAATGCGATGGGCCAACAGCGCCTGGGCGCTGATGCAGTACCTTCAATTCGTCAATGAAGAAAAGCACATCCCCACCGGCCGGGGCATCCGCTTCCTGCGTGAAAAACCGTCACCCTACCAAAAACTTCGCCGGCAGGCAGAGGAGCTTGACAAAATCGACTTACTGGCCACTTGAGGCCAGGTCGGCTGTTATTCAAAATACGCCTTCATCACATACTGCTGCATCATCCGCTGGGTATTGAAGAACGAACCGTTCAGCGCAATGCTGCTGAGCATCACCTTGCGAAACTGCACGGGCGTTTGATAATACACATGGATGACCCTCTCCAGCTTCTCATACAAAGACCGGGCGTCCGCGGCCCGATCCGGCGGGGCATCCGCCTGCCGATGATTATTCCCGATCGCCCAGCCGGTGATCCCCTCGATGCAACCCTCGATCCACCACCCGTCAAGAATGCTGAGCGAGGGAACCCCGTTGAGAGCGGCCTTCATTCCGCTTGTTCCGGACGCCTCCATTGGCGGCTGCGGCGTGTTCAGCCACACATCCACCCCGGCCGTCATCAAACGCCCCAGTTCCATATCATAATTGGCCAGATAGGCAATCAAAAAATCCGGAGCCAACTCACGGCTTGCGGAAAAAATCCGACGGATCAGATTTTTTCCGTCTTCGTCATTTTTGTGCGCCTTGCCGGCAAAAATCAACTGGATCTTCCCGGCCTTGCCGCAAAGCTGCCGCAGTCGATCCGCATCACTGAAAATCAGATCCGCCCGTTTGTAACTCGTCGCGCGGCGGGCAAAACCCAGCGTCAGGGTATCGACATCCATTCCCAGATTCGTCTGACGATTCACAAACTGAAGAAGGCGGCGCTTATTCTGTTGATGTGCCTCCCACGCCTCATCCAAAGGCACACTCAGCGCATACCGCAAACTGAAATTATCCTCCCGCCAGCCGGGAATATACACGTCAAAAAGTTCTTGAAACGACTCCGATGTCCACCGAGTTGCATGCACCCCGTTGGTAATCGCGTCAATCTGGTATCCTTCGAACATTGTCCGCGACACCTCCCCATGCTTTTTGGCCACCCCATTGACATAATGACTCAAATTCAGCGCCAGGTACGTAAGGTTCAGCGTATCGCCGCAGCAAAAAACATTTTCGAGAGAAAACGCCTCATGCGGACCCAGTACCTGGTGAACTAAGTCCATCGAAAACTGATCGTGTCCGGCCGCTACCGGGGTATGCGTAGTAAACACACATCGCTGTCGAACCGCCGAGACATCCTCACCGCTGATAGTCTGCCCGTCCCGGCCGCGTAACTGCTCATCCAGCAGTTCGAGCGTCAGCAAACTTGCGTGGCCCTCATTCATATGAAACCGGTCAATTTCATCATACCCCAGCGCCCGCAGCATCCGCACCCCGCTGATGCCAAGGACAATCTCCTGACAAAGACGATATTTTTTGTCACGGCCGTATAAAAAATGGGTTAGTTCACGATCCTCCGGAGCGTTTTCCTCCAGATCCGTATCCAGAAAGTAAACAGGAACCACATACCCGCTTCCCCCCTGGGCTTCATATTTCCAGCATCGGACATGAACAGTCCTGTTTTCTATCGTCACGGACACACGCGGCGGCATTTCCTCCATGAAATCATCGACGGACCAGGCCACCGGCTCTTCAATCTGGCTTCCGTCTTCGGCCAGTTTTTGAAAAAAATACCCCTTGCGATGAAGCAGCGATACAGCCACCATCGGAATCTTCATATCCGCCCCGGCAAGAATCGTATCGCCCGCCAGAACACCCAGCCCCCCGCTATAGGTGGGCATCGCCTCAGCAATCCCGATTTCCATCGAAAAATAGGCGATTTTCCGCTCATTATTCATTGCTGTATTCTCCTCTCACTAAAAAGTCTGAACTCAAACTGCCCGCTTCATACCTAACCATAATTCACGATTAGGAAAAACATGAGTCAGCAAAGTAAATATGGAAAAAATATCTGCCTCTTTTTTTGTTAATATAGGAGATATATCAAAGATCAAAGAATATCAACGCCCGGATAGCAGTTACAGGAAAAACAGACCGAAATTGCCTTACTTCCTCCATCGCAGGGATTTACAGCGGATTGAGCAGGTAAAGACAGATCCTGGATACCCATGACTGAATTCATAGAATGACTATATACAAACCGTTCCATTTCAGGATTTCTTTCTTAAAAAACAAACCCTGCAA
>JAHDQI010000092.1 GCA_018433925.1 Phycisphaerae bacterium
AAAATCGGCTATAATAGGCATAGGTGATGAATCGTTTCCTGCAGCCGTGCAGGAATCTAACTCGGGGGGGTTGTGATGACAAAACAAGTACGTTGCCGAATCATCGAATCACGTCCGCTGGAGGCGGTCGAACAGCCGCGGGAAGATCATCCAGTTCCGCCGCGGGCCTATGACCCGCCGGCCTGCTCGCAACCGCGGTCGATACGTCCGTTTCGCAAGCCGCGATACCCCATCAGCAAACCGGCGGCCGCGGCGGCCCCGAAAGGAATCTGGATTGACCTGCTTGCCTGAGCGGACTGAAAGCCCAAAAAAAGAACATGGCTTTGAATCGCCCCAACGCTATTCAAAGCCATGTATCCCTAAATCAATCCGCGTTTCCATGCGTTCTGAACTCCCGACGTCCCTGTCAGGAGGATAATACCGACGGATTTTATATCCCGTACTGAATCAGGGTCCGAGCCGCCTGGATAGCCGCTTCAAGCGTATCATAACGCCCCGATTCCAGCGCTTCACGAACCTGCCGGATCTGCTCCGGCCGAACATCTTCCATCGCAAGCGCCTGATGCAGCACACGGGCATATTCCTGCCCGAGACGCGACTGGTCAACCCGGCCGGGACGTTTTTTCGTATCGTCCGGCCGTGCGATCGACGCCGCCCCCGCTCCCGCCGTACTGCTGACTATATTGGATGGATCCACAAACATCGGTTATTGATGGCTCCCGCAAACAGTATCATTTATGCTCTCTGAACCCATTGTCGAAAAAAAAACATCGGACTTTACTGGTTTTTGAATAATTTTACCAGGTTCTCCGGTATAATGCTCAAGTGCCGGTTATTTTCGGACGATACAGCCGGATTTTGATAGACCTCAAAATCCGGCAAAGTCCGGGTAATCTCATAAGCTACAAATTTGTTAAAATAGCGAGGGCTCGTACTCAGAACCTGCCAGTTCATCGGCTGATAGCCGGTTCTCATCCGGGTTTCAAAATACTGCCGCATCCGCTGCTCAGTCGCCTTGTCCGTGCTGTCCCAGACCTCTTCAATCGCCCACAGAATTTTGGCGTCCCGCAGATCGACCATTTTCAAATGCACGGCAATCAGGAAATAAGGATATGACGTGTACCGGTGGATCGATCCAAACACAATCGCGTCGGCCCCGAGCGCCTCCCGAATCTCAGCCAACTGCCGATGGGTGTGGCTTTGAATGGAATCCAGTTCAAGCATCGGCCAGACCGGATCCTCCCGCTCGATCACCCGAAGGGTAAACAGGTGTTTTTTTCCCAGGCCGTCGGCCAGGGTCTGCGTAAAGGTCAGCCCCTGCGGCTGGTGGCTGGACTGGTTATTCAGTTCAAGCAGAACCACCTTTCCAATCCCCGCAAAATTCGCCTGCTCATTCAGATAATAATGACCGGCCGGCATCTCCACCGGATGAATAATCCGGCAGCCCGACCCGGCCAGGGCTATGCACAGCAGCCCAAAAACCGTCCTGCGTTTCATAATACACTCCGTCACTTAAGGCGATTGACTGCTCCCGCCGGCCGACACGGGCTCGGCTCCGAGAATCCGCAGAATCTTGCCCAGGGCCTGCAATTGGGCGGCCTGCGCCTGCCGCAACTCTTCCCGAAAACCGAGCACGTCAGACTTCCACTGGTTCAGTTCAAGATGCATCTTCTGCAAAAATTCATTGGCCTCATCCAGCTCTTTCTGCGCTCGGGAAAGCCGGCCGCCAAGCTCCTCGGTCTCTTTTTTCAGCCGGGTGTTCTCCTCAAACAGCCGCATGTTTCGTTCCCGCAGCTCGTTGTTCGTTTCCAGAAGCCGCTCATATTTCTCCGACCACAGAACGGCCGTTTTAACCGCGTCTGCGGAATCCGACGAACCCTCCGTAAACCGGTGCTCCAGCGAGCGCGAGCCGGACTTGACCGCCGGCGGCGGCTCCGGACTGACCGACACCGGGTCGCCTACAAGCGGAGCCGGCGGCTGCACCCACTGGCACCCCGACGCAATGATTACAAGGGCCAACACTGTCAACATTCGCTTCATGGCCGCGTCTCCTGTTTTTCCTGAGATCCCGATACATTTCCGTAATTACACTGGACAAAACTTTTCTGCCCGCAGCCGCAGATGATTTCCAGGATTACATAGTCGCTGTTGCTTTCCACAATCCGCACCTGCGCCGGACCCGACGGACGGCCGCTTCCCTCCGCTCCGCCCGGCCCGGGCGCCGCCGGCCGCTGTCCCGACGGAAGACGAACCGGGAGGCCCTCCCGAAACTGATCCTGTTTGAGTACATAAATTCCCTGTGCCGGCATAACTCGTTTTCGCTCCCTTAGTCACGCATGAAAATCAATATGGTCGTCTTTCTCTGAAGACTCATTTTCCAGTTGTTCTTTCTCTTCCTGCAGCGTCTCTTCGATCCCGGCCTTCCGACGCCGCTTTTCACGCGGCGACCGGCTCTGCTCTTTTTTCCGCTGCACCCGGCCGACCACCGAGGCCAGTTGCTCGATGTGGGCCATCCCGTCCACCGGATCAACAAATCGATTCTGTCCGTCCGCCATAATAGACCTTTCCGAAGAAAGTTCGCCGGCTCATCGTTTCACCCCCTCGGCCTGCCAGTGACGCAGCGCCGTCGAAAGCGAAAACAAGGCCGCCGCGTGCAGTTGACTGACACGCGATTCGGTAATCTCCAGCACCTCGGCAATCTGCTTCATCGTCAGTTCCTTATGATAATACAGAACGATGATGCGGCTCTGCTTTTTCGGCAGGTTCTGGATCGCCGCCGCCAGTTGCCCGACCAATTCCTCCCTTTCCATTCGCGATGAGGGATCATCTGTTCCCTCCGCCGCCAGGCAGTCTCCCAGCGACGGCGACTCGTCGTCAATCCCGTGAATGGATCGAAAATGACGCGCACGAACCGTCTCAAACATCTGGTAAAGCTTCTCAACAGGAATCTCCAGCCGCTCGGCCAGTTCCTCATCCGTCGGCGGAAGCCCCGTCTCTTCCAGCGCACGGGCCGAAATCTCCTGGGCCTGCTCATACTGACGAATCAGCGCCGGCGGAGCAAAGGACCACTGGCGAAGCTCATCGATGACCGCCCCGCGCACACGAATATACGCATACGTCTTAAACTCGGCATCCTTGGTCGGATCAAAATCACGCGCCGCCTTCACCAGCCCGATCGTCCCGGCCGAGACCAGGTCGTCCCGGTCCAGCGGCGGATGAAGATACGTCATAATCTGGCTGACAATCCGATGAACCAGCGGCAGGTACTGAACGATCAGCCGCTCCTCCTGGGTTTCCCGCACCTGGCTGCCGTACGCCCGCAGCGCCTGACCCGCCGGAACCGGCTGATCAGCCGTGAACTGAGCGGCCATTCGCGAAACTTCAGAGGCCCCCTCCGCCGGAATCTTCTGTTCTTCGGCCTGGGTTTCCATTAGTCCTTATCCTTATTCTTTTCCGCTTGTTTCCGCACATGGCTGTCCACCATCGCGTCAATCAATATCTTCACAACAATCCGACCGCAGATTCGCACCACCACATACATCACCATCGCCCCCCCCACAGCCCGCACCGCGCAGGCCGACGAGCTGCAGCCGGCCAGCCAGCCGACCCCCGCCATCACAAAAAAGATCAGCACCGCCAGTCGAATCGCCGTCGTTTGTACCGCTCGTTCCATCATTACGCCTTGCTTCTATAGTCCCGCTCTTATCTCACGGCCGCCATGTCCACGGCCGGACTCAGCGACGAGGCCGCTTCCGGAAGCGAAATCGTCCCCACCGGCTCCACAACCGCACCCGTCGCGATTTCATCATACGCGATAATCGGAAGACGCCGAAGCGAACGCTGCATCAGGTTCACCAGCCCCGGACGAATCCGCGCATCACAGAGCACCGCCACCTCCTCGATCCCCTTGTCCATCGACGCCTTCCAGGCATCCGCCAGCCCCTGGTTAAGCTGCACCGCCATCTCCGGCGGAACCGCCAGCGAAATGGCATCGGCCCCCTGCTGCACCGTTTGAATCAGGGGGTGCTCCAGCGACGGGTCCAGGCCGATAACATAAATCTTGCCGTCCGGCCGTTTGTACTGTTCGGTAATCGTCCGGCACAGCGCCTTGCGGGCGCACTCCGTCAGCAGCGCCGCGTTTTTCGTGCGCCCGCCGTGCTCGCCCAGCGCCTCCAGGATCAGCGGCAGGTCCCGAATCGAAACCCCCTCCCGAAGCAGGTTCTGCAGCACCCGCTGAACCAGCCCCACCGAAACCATCTCCGGCACCACATCCCCCACCAGCGACGGCTGAATCTTCCGCAGACGCTCCAGAAGCTGCTGCACATCCTCCCGCGTCAGCAGCTCATGCGCGTGCTGCATCAGCGTCTCCGACAAATGCGTAATCAGCACCGATTCCGGATCGATCACGGTATAGCCGTTGATCTC
>JAHDQI010000046.1 GCA_018433925.1 Phycisphaerae bacterium
CCGCTCCCATGCGGTAGATGCCCGCAAACAGCGGCAGTATCGTGCACGAGCAAACCGCCAGGATCGTTCCGGACACCGAGGCAACCCCATAAGCCAGCACTTTATTGGCCTTGGCGCCCAGGTATTTCATCACCGCGGCCTGGCTGACAAAAACCGAAATCGCCCCGGCAATAAAAAACGCGGGAATCAGGCACAGCAGCACATGTTCCCGGGCATACCACTTGACCAGGTGCAGCGATTCCATCACGGCATTGTCAAACCGTTTCCACCCGACCGGCAGATAAAAGCACGCCAGAAAAACGAAGACAATCGCCGCCAGCTTTTTCCATTCTTTTCGTAGAAAACTCATCTGCGGTATTCCATTCACTTAGATGATCTTGAGCACCTTGCGGTCGTTTTCAATTTGCTCTTTGAGGCAGTCCGATAAACAGTCGAAAAATCGCAGGGCACAACGAGTCCGGATATCGTACACAACCCGTTGGGCCTGCTTTTCATAGGTCAGGATGCCCGCCGCGACCATCATGCTCAGATGGCGGGAGATGTTGGATTGCTTGCCGCTGACGTGGCGGGCGATGTCCTGAACACAGTGCGGCCCCTGCTTGAGCACATTCAGGATCGCGATCCGAACCGGATGGGCCAGGGCCTGGGCCACCGCGGCCTGTTTTTCGTACAAATCGAACGGCAGACTCAATTTCTTAGGGCTGGTTTTTTTCATGATCCCAATCTCTCCGACATTCCTTTATGACTCGTTGACAATCAATCCGGCCGTGACCGCGGCCGATATATGAGTATTTTACAATATACTCATATACAAGGATCGGTCAAGATTTGTTCACAATGTGATGATTTTTTTAAAAATTCCCCCCGCGCAGCGCAGAAAAAAGGCCGCCGGGAAACGACGGCCGTAAATTCCATTTGCCCTGCGAAAATGCCGGGCTCCTCTTCGCTGCCTGGCCGGATCAGGCCTGTATGCTGCTGAGACGGCGCGCCATGCGCGATTTGATTCGGGCGGCCGTGTTTTTGTGCATTGTGCTTGTCGAGGCCACTTTGTCCAGTTTTTTGGTCAGGGCCATAAATTCCTGCTTGGCAACGTCAGTTTTTCCGTCAGAAACCGCCTGCAAAAAGCGCTTGGTCTGGGTCCGGACCATGCTCTTGCGGGCACGGTTCAGGGTCCTGTGCTTGTCATTCTGCCGATTGCGTTTTTTCGCCGATAATGAATGCGCCACGTTCTGTACTCCTGCTTTATGGATCTCTATATACTCACTTTTCTTTGATCTCGACCGTCGTCGAATCAGGCATTATGCCCTTTCGTCCGCAGTTTGTCAATACGCTGGCTGACATCTTTGTAATTAAAATCAAGCTGGGCCAGCTTGCGGTAAATATGCAGGGCCTCTTCCGGCTTGCCGGATGCTTCATAAGCCCTTGCCAGATTGTATCTTACGTCTTTTGCCAGCTCGGTTTCCTGGGTGGGATTCTGCTTAATGGCCTCCTGAAAAAGATCAATCGCGTCGTCATACCAGCCCTTCAGCAGAAAGCAAATCCCCGCTTTATTCATGGACGCAATCCGCAGCCGGGGGTCCCGCTGGGCATCCTGAAACAGCGGAATGGCCTCGTCAAACCGGTGCGCTTTGAGCAGGCAGCGGGCATATTCATATTTCATCTTGTAATCGGTCGGATAATTTTCCTGGCAGAGCCGGTAATGCTCCAGTTCCGTCCTGTCCAGTCGGGCTGCCAGGGCCTGAAACCGGCTTTTCAGGCCTTCCTCGTTCTTCTGCTGAAGCTGACGATGAACCTGTCGAAGCTGCTCCTTCAGGCGGCGGATTTCAAGCTCCCCCAGCTTCCGTTTAAAGGAAAAATCCTTGCTTTTCTCATAGGCCCCCTGCAATAACCGGACTACATCGGTCCAGCTTTCCTCCGTATCCAAATCCGCCAGTGCCTGCGCCAGTTGCAGCACATTGGTCACCGTCGCGGACTGCTGCACAAGCCGGCGGGCCTCCTGCACGGCTTTTTCTCGATATTCCGAGCTTTTGATGGTCTGGTCCTGATTATGGAGACGATCCTGGACCTCTTTGTCTTTAATCGAGCCGCGAAAATCGGCGGTTTTGCCGTATTGCCCCTTCTCCATGGTCATATTAGCACTAAGATCCCGCAATTCATCCCGCAGGGGGTCATCATTGGGCTTCAGCTCAACGGCGTGCTGACAGGCCGCCACCGCCTTGGAAAACATTTGAAGCTTGGCGTAGGAGTCTTTCAGGAGAATATAAGTCGCGAATGAGGGTTTGCTGCTGGCCCGGTTTGCGTCAAAGATAAGCTGGGCAATCCAGTCGGCAGTGCGTGTATAGCCGCCGGCGACACAGGCCTTGAGCATATTTTCCGCGTAAGACAGATTATCGGGGTCCTTGGCCAGCATGTATTCGGCATTAATGAGCTGATCGAGCGGGGTCTTTTTTCCGCTGAGCCGTTTGGCTTTTTCGAGCATGGAGGGTTTTTTTCCGCCTTTTCCCTGCCGAATCAGGGCCAGTCGGCGCAGGGGAGCGTGGCCGTCTTCGAGAGCATCCGGGCACTGACGAATGCCTTCGAGGTACAATTCGATGGCATAATCGAAATTGTCGGCGCTGGCCACCTCTTCAGCCCGGGTAAAAAAAGCCCGGGCCTTTTCCAGACTCATCTCAAATTGGTCGTTAATATTATCGATGGCGATATTCTCCCGTTAGTAATACCGATAAGAAACCATCATAAAATGTCTGTTTTATTTGTCAAGGATTTACACTATATCGGCACAAACCGCTTCCCGCAGAAGCTCAATAATTCGCTGAAAATGCAAAACGACCGGCCCTGCGGCGACCTTATCGGACATTAGAGATCGCTCAGCGCCCGCAGCGCCTCTTCCTGATCGCTGAAGTGGATTTTTTCGGTGCCGAGAATCTGATAGTTTTCGTGCCCTTTGCCGGCGATCAGGATCACATCCCCCCGCTGGGCCGCATGAATCGCTGACCGGATTGCCTGGCGACGGTCGGGCTGGATCTGCACATTTTTGCGAAAGCGATCGGTAAAGCCCGCCGCAATATCGGCAATAATCGCGCTGGGATCCTCCCTGCGCGGGTTGTCGCTGGTGACAATCACCACATCGGCTATGGCCTGGGCGACCTGGGCCATTCGCGGGCGCTTGGTTTTGTCGCGGTCTCCCCCGCAGCCGAAAACAACCACCAGCCGTCCCTCACACAGCGGCCGCAGCGTCGAAAGCACATTCTGCAGGGCATCATCGGTGTGCGCGTAATCAATAAAGACCCGAATGCCCGTCTGGTCCGCGGCCGCGCACGGCACCGGCTCCAGCCGCCCCGAAACCGCCGGCAGCGCGGACAGGCCGGCGGCCACCGTCGACACATCCAGCCCGACGGCAAAGCACAATCCCGCGGCCGCCAGGTGATTGCTGATATTATGCAGCCCCGGAAGCGGCGTGCGGACCTTTTCCTTAATGTTCCGGAATACCAGCGAAAAGACGGTGC
>JAHDQI010000189.1 GCA_018433925.1 Phycisphaerae bacterium
ATCTCAGTGGGTATGGATGATATTGACCAAACCCCGTTGCCCAAAGGCATGGTGTGGAACATGGTATGCGATTCCCATGCCGAGAATGGCCATCAGCCAACCGTTACGACGGAGCAGTTGTGGGATCGGCTAAGGTATTTTCTCAGGGAATTGGTTCCTGTGGCCGAGGAAGCCGGAGTCGTTCTGGCGGCACATCCTGACGATCCGCCTGCCCCCACAGTCCGTCAGACCCCGCGACTGGTTTATCGGCCGCAGCTTTATCAGAAACTGCTAGATTTACATGTCAGTCCCAGCAATGCCCTCGAATTCTGCCTCGGGACCCTTGCTGAAATGCCCGAAGGTGATATCTATGATGCCACTGAGCGGTACAGCAGTCAAAACAAGCTGGCTTATGTGCATTTTCGAAACATTCGCGGAAAAGCACCACATTACCATGAGGTCTTCATCGACGAGGGGGACATCGACATGTTAAGGATTCTGCGTATTTTGAAAAAGAATGATTACCAGGGCGTTATCATCCCGGACCATACGCCTCAAATGACCTGCGCCGCTCCTTGGCACGCTGGCATGGCATATGCGATGGGGTATATGAAAGCAGTGATGGGATAGATGGATTGTCTGGATAGCGGCTATCTCTCCTCTGCCGCCGGCCAGTACCCCAGCGGATAGGCCCCGCCCGACTGCCACCATTCCTTCAGGTTCTGCCTGGTCCCATCGGGTTTGATACCAAGCAGCAGACATGCCGAGCAGGCCCTGAAAAATGTATCTCTTGCGTTTTCCTGAATCGAATTTTCCAGGTCTTCAGCCATACTGGCGGGAGAAGGACTTGAACCTTCAACCTCGAGGGTATGGACCTCGCGAGCTGCCATTGCTCTATCCCGCTCGTTGACAACTGGGCGCTGGCAAAAGAAAAAGGCCGCATGGGGGTGTGGCCCCACACGGCCTTGTTATCTTTCGTTTTGCAGCGAGGATCAGTCGCAGCCCAACGCCTTATTCAGTTGTCACATCTGATTATGACAAGTTGTTTGAAGGGTTCAAATGAAAAAACTTCAACGTGCGAAAATGGTTACACCGGTAGACATTGAAGGTAAAAATTATGACTTTTTAGTGCTGATCAATCGAGATTCTCGTCTCCGGAAAGCAGCTCGATAGGGCGGGGCGGCTTGTGTTAAG
>JAHDQI010000418.1 GCA_018433925.1 Phycisphaerae bacterium
CTGGTCATGCCAGTCCACCACAAAAGCCGCTTCATTGGATCCGCTGCCCGCCCAGAATTCGATCTCATCAAAACTTTGAACCGCCGCCAAAACGGGTAGAGAAATCGTCAAAATCGCAACGCCCGCAATCATCAATTTGTTTTTCATGACTTGCATCTCCTCAATCTTTTTGTGTTTGTTTTTTTGTTTCTGGCTCGTCTCCTAAAAATCGTCACTGCATCCTGACCACCTCCCATCTGGTGCGCTGAGAGAAATCCGTCTGGAGACGACGTAAACGCGGAAGAAAGGGCCGCACAAAGCCCCCGGAGAAGATGCATCGCAAATTATTGGGTTGCGAAAAGGCCCGATTCAGACTATACTGATCCGTGCTAAGGGGAAGCCGAAATCGGTTTCTCTAAGGGGCGTCGGCATTTCCTTGTCGGCGCCTCGTTTTCAAATTTTCTCAAACGTTTAATAGGGTTACATTTCCGTATTTCCAAATCAAAAAAGCCGTTGCTCCTGCGAAAGGAACAACGGCTTTAAACGTTCGTTTATCCGGATTATCAGTACAAATCACCATAACCCGGCCGGTATTGTTCTTGACGCGAGAACCGTATTTTTCTGGGTAACAGGTATTCTGACTCTCGTCCTGCCCGACAACGCCTTCCCGCTTCCTTGAGCAGTGGCATAAGTGGCCGGGGTTCCCGGTCGTAAGCCGGGGCGGACGATCACAGCGGCGCGACCGTCGCGGAGTTTCACCGCGTTCCCTGTAAGTACTTTGTTTCAGGCTGTCATAAAAAAATTCCAAAGAACAACGACACTATACGCTGATCTTCTGTTCTGTCAATAAAAAAATGAAACGAATAACAAAAAGGGCAAAAAAGAAACCGGCGGCATCCAAAAACGTGATTTCATCATGGCCCCGAAAAGCACCACAGGGGTCCCATCAATGCCGGTCCGCCAGCTTTTGTGCGGCCGTGGTCGTATAATACTTGGCAATCATATTGGGCACTTCCCAGTCCGGCAATGTGCCGGCCCGAAGATACTGAAGATATTTTTGCATCACCTGCCCGAAATGGGCCTCATGCCCGACATGGTAACGGGCCGGTATGACCACAATCCATCGGCCGGGTTCCGTCTGCTGCAGGTGGATTCCGGGATACGTCTCCTGCAGGCGTCCGGTCACCGCCTGTTCCAGGGCAGGCCCGATCTCCCGGCCGGGCAGGGCCTCGACATACAGCACCGGCTTGTAGTCCTCCTCGGCCCCCTGGCGAATAATCAGGTTGCA
>JAHDQI010000421.1 GCA_018433925.1 Phycisphaerae bacterium
AGGCCGGGGAGAATAAACCCATAATAATCGATTCCAAATGACTCATAACAAACACAGACAGGACAGACTCATGAAAAAAATAATTGGATCAGGCGGTATATTGGTTGTCGTAGCCGGGCTCATTCTTTATGTCTCGTTGGTTTCCGGCCGCGGCAAACCGATTCCCAAAGAGCAAACGGAACTGCATGACACACAGCAAGCCCCGGCTTCTGAAGCCGATCAGCAGACTCCGGCCGCCACGCAAACCTCTTCCTCGGACTCTCCCGACCAAGCTGACAGAACACAGGAACCGGAAGGTTCGCGCCGGGAAGGATCTCGGCGATTTGGTGAGCGATCCTTTGAGCGAAGACCCGAAGGAAGCGGTTTCAGAGATCGGGGGATGCGTCCGCCCATGGCAGAGACCTCGTCCGATCCGAATGCCCCGGACGAGGACCTCGAGTCTGTACAGCTCAATGATATGGAGATGAAAAATATCATCCAGAAGCTGGCCGAATGGACCGGAAAACCGGTGATTCCGGTCAATGATGAAATGATGCAGACCAAAATCACCATTTACTCACCGGTCAAACTGCCTCAAAAAGAAGCCCTCGCTCTGCTGGTTTCGGCCCTCCATGCCCGCGGCGTCATGGTCGATCAAACGGGAGGAACGGTCTTTCTCAAGCCCATGGCCAGTGCCCGGCTCGGGGCCGTGCCGACTCTTGGGATCGATGAACCCCTCGCGAGGATTCCCGATCCTTCCCAGATAGTCGAAAAATGGTTCCAGCTTTCCAATTACAACGCCTCTCAAATGGCCGAGGTCCTCAGGTCACTGACGGCCGATTATGGACATGTCACGGCCGATGAGGCCACCGGGCGGGTTTCCGTGATCGATACGGTCGAAAATCTGCGGCGTATTGAGCAGGTAGTACTGCAACTGGATGTGCCCGAATCGGCCCAGACACTCGAGCGAATATTTGAACTCAAAAATGCTGATCCAATCGAGGTTGTACAGGTCATCAACCTCATTTTAGGCGATTCGCAGACGACCGCACAGTCCCGGTTTAATCAGCGGGATCGCGGCAGAGGCAGAACCCAGCAGACAACGGCTCCCCAGCAGGCCGCTCCGGCCGTTGTCATCAGCGCAGGGGACGTGCCCATTCGCCTGATTCCCATGCCCAAGCAGCGATGGATTCTGGCGCGGGCCGGCAGGGATGACATGGTCCAGATCGAATCCTGGATTAAAAAGCTCGATATTGGCGATACAGAGGCCCCCAAACAGCAGGTCTTCCAGGTTCGCTATGCCAATGTCCAGGAGGTCGCGGCTATGCTCGGACAGGCCATCCGGGACATGCCGGGAACGGACTTGCAGGCCAATGTGGTCATTCAGGCCCTTCGCGAGACCAATCAGATCGTTGTATTCGGAAGCGATGACAATCGAAAGATCATCGAACGGCTCATCGCCCAGATCGATATGCCCAAGGAAGATATCTTTATCGAACGCACCTTTAAGCTTCAGCATGCCGATCCGGACCAGATCAAAACCAATATCGAGGGTCTCTACGAAACCCAGTCCGGCACATTCAGCAGTTACAGTTACGGGTATAACCGCAGCACCTCCCGGTATCAAACCGTCAATGCCGAGGAAGTCGTCAAGGTCGTCTCGTATCCAACCCTCAAGCAGGTCACCGTCATCGCATCGGAAAAGAACCTGCGAAAGATCGCCAAGCAGATCGAGGAGGAATGGGACATCCCCCTGGACCTGAAAAGCGACCAGTACCGAATTATAACCCTTCAGAATTCCGATCCCGTAAAAATGGCCGACCTGCTCAGCCGCCTCTTCAGCGAGGAGCAGCAGACATCAGGCACCTCCCTGTTTCGCATCCTTTTTGGATCGCAGGACGAGTCCAAGAGCAAGATCGTCGGTTCCCTCTACGGCATGCTGACCTTTGAACCGGTCCCCGATACCAAGAAGATCATCGTAATCAGTAAAATCTCGGAGGCCTACGATGTCATCCAGAAACTCGTGGAAGAATTGGACGGGCAGGAAGGGGGCGAAATACCAAGAGTCATCACCCTGAAATATGCTGATGCCGAGGAATTGTGCGATCAATTGAATGCCATTCTGAACGAGCCGGGCACAACGGCCACCCTGCAGCGAACCGTACGCGGCCTCAGCGCCTACAGCGCTGAAGAAGGCGTCGCCACCACTACCCAAAGCGAACAGCAGGAATCGGCCGGTACGATTCGCCCCTGGTGGACCAGCCAGCGGCGGGATGATACCTCGATGCCCACCAGCAATCTGATCGGACGGGTGCGGTTTATTCCGGTCTCTCGAAGCAAGGCGGTCCTCGTTCTGGCCCCGCCCAAATTTATGGAGGATATCATCGCCATGATCGAACAGCTCGATCAGCCCGGTATGCAGGTCATGATTAAGGTCGTCATCATGGAGGTCAATCACTCGGATGTGACCTCACTCGGGGTGCGGATGTCCTCCGATCCGACGGCTTTTGGAACCCTCGGGATTAACGCAATGGATATCTTCAACAACCTGGCCACTTCGATGACTCGCGGCTCGTTTTCATTCGCCGCCGAGAGTAATGTCGATATCCTGATCGATCTGCTGATGAAGAATACCAATGCCAAAATCCTCAATCAGCCGACCCTCTGGACAAAGGACAATGAAGAGGCCACTTTCGTCAAAGCCCAGAAGGTGGCCTTTATCACCAGTGATTCGTTCGACCGGACCAACACGGATTCCGTCCAGCGGACCTTTGAATTTGAGGATGTCGGTGTCACGCTTCGGATCCGTCCCAACATTACTCCCGAAAAGGCCGTGGATGTGGCTATTCACCTGAACATATCCCAGCTCGAAGAGGAAATCGTCAATACCCAGCCGACCCGGAAGAATCTCGACACGATGACGCACATGATCGTCAATGACGGCCAGTCGGTCATCCTCGGAGGCCTCCTCTTCCAGAACGATGTGCAGATCAGGCAAAAAGTGCCCCTGCTGGGGGACCTGCCTCTCATCGGCGGGGCGTTTCGACATACGGACAAGGTTCTCCAGAACGATGAACTGCTCGTATTTGTCACCCCGTATGTCATAGACGACCGAACGCTGGCCAGAATGCCTCTTGAAGACCAGATCCAGAGGGATAAACAGTTATTTGAACCGCATCAGCGGCTCAGAAGCGAAATCGACTCGCTTCAGCAGGTCATTTATACCCGTTTTTTTGATCCAAACTCTTTTTGAGAAAGTACTTCCGAATAATTCAGGAGAAAAAATATACAAAAGACGCTTGCGGAAATCGCCGACCGTTGCTAAAGTAGCTCAAATTGAGGTAGCTGCAAGGGGGGGGCGGCTGTAAAAGCGAGGGCTGACCTGTTTTCGTGAGGCGGTAAATGACGGACCTGTTAGGGCTTGGAGAGGTAATCGCGGGTATCGATGGGACACTCCCTTTTAGTCCCGTCAAGACCCTGTGTCTGATCTTCTGGTTCTATCTCTGCCTGTATTCTGTTCAGCGATCCGATGAAAGCCCGCTTATTCTCAATCGGTACCGCGCCCTGTCCAATACGGCGGCCCTGTTCGTCGGACCGGCCATCCTGTTTGTCTTATTTGTTGTCGATACCGTCCAGAAAGTGCAGGCCGGCAAACTCACTTGGACCGATATTCCCGGTTACACCCTCAACAGCATCCTGCGCGCCAATCCTTCCAGCAAGGCCCGTCCCATCAGTTCCCTCGGCCCGGCCATTGAGCTGATGGATACGGCCGGACGACGCTTTGCCGATGTCTATGAGCAGCATGCCGCCGGCAAAAGAAGCAATCGCGAGATTCTCGACCTGACCGAACGGCTGGTCCTCGAAGCCCTCCAGGGACGAGCCAGCGACATCCTCATTGACCCGAAAACCGATGAAATTTATACCATTCGTTACCGCATCGATGGGCTGTTGCGGACCCATGAGCAGATTGAGAACAAGACCTGCATGGCCGTGATTAACAGCATCAAGGCCATCTCCGGTATGGATATCGCCGAAAAACGCCGCCCGCAGGACGGCGCCTTTATGGCCCGGCTTCCGGACGGAGAGGTCTTTTTCCGAGTCGCCAGCTCCGGTGTGCTCGGCGGCGAAAAACTCTCCATCCGCGTCATGGATCAGACCCAGGGGCTGATAACCCTCGGCGAAATCGGTCTCGATGACCGCTCCCAGAAAACGATCCGCAACATCATTCGTCAGCCCTCCGGCATGATCCTTGTCTGCGGGCCGACCGGCAGCGGAAAGACCACAACTCTCTACGCCATGCTCGGAACCATGAATTTTCAGGAGCGGAACGTCGTCACCATCGAGGATCCCATCGAACATGTCATGCCCCAGGCCAGCCAGATTGAAATCAACGTTAAAGCCGGGGTCACATTCGCCAATTCTCTGCGAAGCATTCTCCGGCAGGATCCGGATGTCATTTGCGTTGGCGAAATCCGCGATGCCGAGACCGCGGGCATGGCCGTTCAGGCCGCCCAGACAGGGCACCTGGTCATGGCAACCCTGCACGCCAGCAGCAACATGGCTGCCCTTGTGCGAATGATGGACCTGGGTGTTCGTCCCCTCCTGCTGGCCTCGGCCCTGAGTGTTATTATTTCCCAGCGGCTGGTCCGCCGGCTCTGCGAGGCCTGCAAAGGACCGGCCGAACTCACACAGAGCCAGATGAATTATTGTGTCCAAAATAATTTGAACCAGCAGAAAATCATGCGGGCCAACGGATGCGGACGCTGCGGCGGAACCGGCTATTACGGACGCACCGCCATCATGGATGTTATGTACATGGATGACAACCTGCGGCACATGCTCGTCAGCAATACCCTCACCCCGGCCGACATGAAGCACAAGGGAGATAAGGATTTCTTTACGACCCTCCGGCGGGATGGGATTGAAAAAGTACTGGAGGGCATTACCACCCTCGAAGAGGTCAAACGCGTGACCTCGCATCTGGGAGGATAAAATGATATTTGTATTGGCTTTGATAATCAGCGGTCTGCTCGCATGGATGGGATTCAGGAAGGGCGTCTACCTGATGGCCGCGACGCTCTTTAACATCCTCCTCTCGGCTTACGTCGGCATCCTGAGCACTCCGGTAGTCCTCAAAGCCAGCCCGGACCTCGAGACATCGGGCTATTACGCGGCCTTTTGTATGCTGTTTTTGATTATCGGCTGCTTTGCGATCCTGCAGGGCCTTTGTTATTACCTCTTCCTGCGGGGCGCCGATATCATCTTTCCGCCCGTCTTTGATAAACTCGGCGGGGGGCTGATGGGTTTTTTCAGCGGATATGTCCTGACCGGCCTTCTTGTACTGGCGGTCTGCATGATGCCGTTTTCACGGCTGGAGACCCTGCAGGGCATAGTCCCATGGGACAGCATGAAAACATTCTGTACGGGCTCGACGGTAAAGGTCTGCCGTTTTGTTGCGGCCTGGTCGCTCGTGTACCTTGATGAGGTTCCGGATGAAACCGTTTCCTATCTGGTTGGCCTTGGCGAATTGTGCCCCTCCCCGGCGGCCGAAACAGAGCGGCCGTCCGGCGGCGGCCAGAACTCCCCAGCACCGGCTCAGGACGCTGGGGCACCGGCCCAACGGGATACCCCAAAGCCCGAAACCCATCTATAACAGACCGGCGGCCTGCCGGGCCGACTGCACCGTATTATGCAGCAGCATAGTGATGGTCATCGGGCCCACTCCGCCGGGAACGGGCGTAATCAGCGAGGCCTTTTCTTTGACGGCCTCAAAATCCACATCGCCGACCAGCCGATAGCCGTTCTTTTTTGTCGCGTCCTCGACGCGATTGACACCGACATCGATCACCACCGCCCCCGCTTTGACCATCTCGGCCGTAACGGTACCGGGCCGGCCCGCGGCGGCGATGACGATGTCGGCCCGCTGAACGTGTTCGGCAAGGTGTTTCGTTCGGGTATGGCAAACGGTCACCGTGGCATTGCCGGTCGGGCTTTTCTGAATCAGCATGTTCGCCAGGGGCTTGCCGACAATATTGCTGCGGCCGACGATGACTACCTCGGCTCCTTCAAGTGAGACCCCGCTGCGAAGGAGCATCTGCAAGACCCCGTGGGGGGTGCACGGCAGAAAGCCCTTCTGGCCGACAACCATCCGCCCGACGTTGACCGGGTGAAAACCGTCCACATCCTTGTCCGGGTCAATCGCCAGCAGCACCTTGTCTTCATCTATATGCTTGGGCAGGGGGAGCTGAACGAGGATGCCGTGGATCTTCGGATCGGCATTGAACCTCTTGACGAGAGCCAGCAGGTCGGCTTCTGAGGTCTCGGCCGGCAGCCGGTTGTCGTCTGAGTAGATGCCGATTTCGGCGCAGGCCTTTTCCTTGGCGGTTACATACGATTGCGAGGCCGGATCCTGACCGACGAGGATCACTGCCAGGCCGGGTGTGATGCCCTTTGTTTTCAGTTTTGTCACTGTGTCCTTGAGTTCCGCCCGCATCGCTGCGGCCAGGGCCTTGCCGTCAATGATCTGTGCCGTCATGTCATCCTCTCCATATCCGGATTGTTGGTTTCGTGAAAAAGGTATTAAATATAAATTCGTGAAAAAATAAAGCAAAAAGTGCGAAATTCCTTGTTTTTTGGCTGGAAACGCAGTTTTTTAGGTATTTTTCCTGACGCCAAGTTTGTCCGTTCCTTTTCCTTTTTTGTCCGTTTTTTGTTCTGTTTTTTCCGCTTTTTGGCCAAAAATTGCCGCTTTTGTTCCGGTTTTTTCCGAGTTTTGCCACGATTTTGGTAGTTTTGAATTGTGGAAATCGCCTCCGGCGAAAGCTGATTTTAAACCCCCTCCCTTTCGGTGCTCCCCCTTGGCAGGGGGAGAGCTTTTTCTTAGCGGTTGTTGATTTATACGCCATAACCTTCGGGTGCCGGCCCTTC
>JAHDQI010000060.1 GCA_018433925.1 Phycisphaerae bacterium
ATCGCCTCGGAGCCAAATTCAACGCCTTTACCAGCGAAGAAAATACGGTCTATTACGCCGCCGTGCTGCCGGAATACTTTTTAAAGGTCGTGGATTTGTGGGCGGTTCTCATGCGGCCGTCCCTTCGGGAAGACGATTTCGCAATGGAAAAAAACGTCATCCTTGAAGAAATCGCCATGTACAAGGATCTGCCCCAGTTTGATGTCATGGACCAATGCCGCACACTGCACTTTGGAACCCACCCCTGTGCCCGCAGCGTCCTCGGAACCGACGAAAGCATCGCCGCCCTCTCGGCCGACCAAATGCGTCAGTATTTTTCGCGCCGTTATGCCCCCAACAACCTCGTGGTCGCCTGCTGCGGCAACTTCGATTTCGACCAAACCTGCCGCCACATCCTAAAGCACTGCGCCTCCTGGAAACCCGCGGATGCCGACCGCCAATGTTCTTATTTCAAGGGCACAAAACAAGCCCGCAGGCACACCAAATCCGGCCTGATGCGGGAACACATCTGCCTGATGAGCCCGGCCGTGTCCATGCAGGACCCGCGGCGGTATGCCGCCTCCCTGCTCAGTTTAATCATCGGAGACGACAGCGGCTCCCGCTTCTTCTGGTCTCTCGTGGACCCTGCCATTGCCGATACCGCCGCCATGCAATGCGAAGCCATGGACGGCGTAGGCGCTTTTTATACCTATCTCAGATGCAGCCCCGACGACAGGCAGCGGGTTCTGCAAATCGTCCAGGCCATTTTTCAGGATCTCCTCAAAGACGGGGTCAGCCCCCAGGAACTGATGGCCGCCAAAAACAAGGTCCTCAGCGCCATCACAATCAAGTCGGAACAGCCCATGGGGCGGCTCGTAAACCTCGGTTTTAACTGGATTTACACAAAGGAATACCGCTCGGTTTCCGATGATGTCCAGGCCGTAAAGGCCGTCACCGTCGAACAGATTAACGAACTGATTAAGGATTTTCCTTTCCATGAATATACGCAGTATTCCATCGGCCCGGAGAAAGAGTAAGCCGTTTTTATACATAGAGTTACAAAAAAAAGGCACCGCCCGGACCCGAAAAATATTTCGGGCCAAACATA
>JAHDQI010000231.1 GCA_018433925.1 Phycisphaerae bacterium
CCCAAAGTTACCTGATGAAGACTTGAAGAACAAACCACTCTTTTGGCAACATTTTTGGCCCGCCGAAGCGCCGGGACTATGACCGCAATAAGCAATCCAATAACAGCAATCACCACCAGCAGTTCGATCAGCGTGAATCCATTACTTTTCATTTTCATTTTCATAGCGGAACTCCACATATCCCGATTTTACATACTGTATCCGGCAGGCCCGGAAACAACCGGGACCTGCCGGACCACATCCATTTTACATCTGAATCATTTTCATACCAAGATTACTCTACATAGTTGATACACGATGGATCATTCGGCATGCTGCAATCCATCCATAGAGAGGCCATGGCCGCCAGGTCCAGCATATCGACGACACAGTCCCGATACTCGTCACCAACGCCATCCGGACCGGCAATATCCGCCGGGGAAAATCCCCAGGCGCCGCAATCGTTTTCGAAAACGGTAACGTTGATATTTCCGCCGAACAGACCATCGATGGCAGTATCGTCACTGGAAATCGTATGAATCAGGATCGCCGAATGAGGGTCCGTTTCCGAATCACTGTCATCAATCGCAGTCACGGTGACAGTCTGGGCATCACTCCAGTTGGAATCATTAAATACCAACACTTCAGGGCTGATCTGAACCTGGGGTGATTCTGCATTCCACTCCGCAATACTGACGGTAACTTCCGTTCCCGCCGCAGGTGCTGAAGCCAGGGCAATGGTGTACGTGTCAGCCGAACCGCCTTCAAGAACCTCGGTCTTTCCGCCGGTTTCCGTGACAACCAGACTTCCTGCGTCCGGAAACTGACCGATCTTGAACTGAACATACGACCATTGTGAATCGGCCGCCATATTCCTGGCCCCATCACCAAAATCCAAACGAGAAGCCGAAACACTGCTCACGCGGTTTCTTGGCGCCTGGCCCAGAAACATCCCATCAACGTAATAAATTGCCATGCCTTCCCCCTCATCGGCCGCAGGATCATACACTATCTGATAAGTATGATAGACATTCGGATCGATAGGCATCAGGCCATCCGTACCCGCCGCTAAAACGCCGGGGGTCGCGCCATCGCCATGATACAGGTGGAAAAGCCACCACTTACTGCCGTCAATCGCGCCAAGATAGGCGTCGTTACTCATCGCCGCCTGAGAAACCAGTCCCCTTGCGGTATAGGTCCAGCCAACGGCTGTTTGGAAAAAGGACTTATTTACGGTTTGTAGATATCTGCCGGCGGCGCCGTCAGCGGTTTGTATCCTCCAGTAATCTTCGGTATCCGTTCCGCCGCTCAGGATTTCGCCGCCGATATTTGTAAAGTCCTCAAAGGTCCACCCCTCAGTTGCCGGATCGTTAAGGCCAATGTGCTCGGCCCCCACATAGCCGAGACCTTCATCGTCCTCAACCCAAGCCGGATATCTGGCAAACCATCCAACATGCATGCCGGGGGCAAGATTGGGATCCGTACCGGCACATACTGAACGCAGATAAATATACTTATCATCGTCGCCAATATTGCATACGTCATTATCGATGGCTTTGATTGTTGCCGTTTGCGGCACATCCCAGTTTGCCGGGGTAAAGGTCAGCGTGACACTTCCATCGACATCTGCACCCAATAATTCAAAAGCATTGTCAGGAGCATCCGTAAGCCAGTTCGGATCGACCGTTACCATCACGTCAATGTCGGGCTGCCAATCCAGCACAACAGTGAAGGTATCTTCGGTTGCGCCATCCTCGTCCACTGACAGGCCGTCCCCTATGTCCACCGTGATCCCAAGGGGATCCACAAAATGCTGGCCGGTCTCGAACCTCGCAAGGGAATACTTCGCGGAAGCCGCCTCAGAACCACCGGCGGATAAACCATCGCCGAAAAGAAACCGGTTAAGATTTGCATAAGAAGGCACATCATCCCGAGTCGCCGTGCCAAGTAAGATACCATTCAAATAATAACTCACACTGCCGTCTCCCTCGTTCGCGTTGGGATCATAAATCATCTGCAGCGTATTATAGGTAAATGTTGCGTCCTGACTGCTAAGCAATACCATCCCCGTTGTGCTTGGATCACTCCGAGCAAATCCGTCATCGTAAACCCCGAAGATCCAGCGACTTCTGGCATCAGAAACTTCCATCGTCGTATCGAGAAGTTTGATACTGGAACCGAGCTTGACG
>JAHDQI010000378.1 GCA_018433925.1 Phycisphaerae bacterium
ACGACAAAACATCACGACGGTTTCTGTATGTATGACAGTCAATATACAGAGTACCGAATCACCTCGCCAAGCTGTCCCTACAGCAACCATCCGAATGCCGATATTACACGGCAGCTTTTCGATGCCTTCCGAAAACACGGGTTTTGGATTGGAGTCTATTATTCGAAAGCAGACTGGCATCATAATGATTACTGGTGCACCGAATACCCGCGAACTGCACGTGAAGTGAATTATCATCCTGAAGATCATCCCGAAAAATGGTTGCGATACACCCGGTTTGTCCACAATCAAATTAAAGAATTGTTGACGAAATACGGCCCCGTGGATATTCTCTGGCTGGACGGCGAATGGGTTCGCAGCCCCCAGGAAAATATTCAAATGGAATCCCTTGCTACACTTGCCAGAAACGCCCAGCCCGATATCCTGATCGTTGATCGACACGTCGGCTCTGCATACGAAAACTACCGTACCCCGGAGCAGACAGTACCGGACCATCCGCCTGATTACCCGTGGGAAACATGTATGACCATGGGGGAGCAATGGTCCTACAAACCAAACGACCGGTATAAATCGACCCGTGAAATTATCCATCTGCTTATTGATATCACGGCCAAAGGCGGCAACCTGCTTTTAAATATCGGGCCGGATGCCCGGGGGCGCTTTGACAAGCAGGCCCGGAAAAGACTTGAAGAGATTGGCCAATGGATGGACATCAACGCACCTGCCATATACCCAACCAAACCAATCGCACCCTACAAAGTTGACAATCTTTGTGTGAGTCAAAAAGACAACCAGACCTATGTATTTTATCTGGCCGGAGCAAACGAAAAGAGTTTGCCCTCAACGCTACGGGTTCGATTCATTGCCCAGGCAACTGCCGTCAGACTGCTCGGCCGTGATTCAATGATTCCTTACCAATTCGAGAAGGGTTCTCTTGTCCTGTCTATTCCACAAAGATGCAGAGTCTCTCCGCCCTGCCGATCCGCATGGGTGTTTGAAATAACCGACGCAACACTATCCATTTAAAAGGGACAAAAATCATGATGCACAGAATCCTTCGGTCATCCGTTCTTATGACACTCTGGCTTTCTCCGTCGGCATTTCCGAGCCAGGCAATCAATATTATCCCCAAGCCGCTAACGGTAACCATAAAACCGGGCACTTTTATACTGGATGAACA
>JAHDQI010000300.1 GCA_018433925.1 Phycisphaerae bacterium
ATAAATCTGCAGGAAACTCATGTGATCCTTTACAAAAACATCCGCTTGCGTATACAATCGGCGATATGAAAAAGAATCTAATGCAGCGTCTGAAAGAAGGGATTCTCGTCGGAGATGGGGCGATGGGAACGATGCTCTATGAGCAGGGTGCGTTTCTAAATACGTGTTTTGATGAGTTGAATAGTTCGCGTCCGGAGTGGATTGCGGCTATTCACAAGGCCTATATTGAGGCGGGCTGCGATTTCATTGAGACCAACACGTTTGGCGCCAATGCCCTGAAACTGGCGCGTTTTGGGCTGGCCGACCGGGCCGGCCAGATCAATGCCGCCGCGGCCGAAATCGCCTTTGAGGCGGCTCCGGTTGAAGTCCTCATTGCCGGGTCCATTGGGCCGGTGGGGGCCGATGTGCCTGTGCCAGATCCGGAACTGACGGCCGCGATGCAGGAAGCGTTTGCGCAGCAGGCCCGCGTTCTTTATGAGGGGCAGGTGGATTTCTTCCTGCTGGAAACCTTCAGCAGCGAGGCGGAACTGCTGATTGCTGTCGAGGCAGCCAGCGGAGCCTGCGAGATTCCGATTTTGGCGCAAATGACCTGTATGAGTCAGGGCCGGACCCTGTTCGGGACTCCGATTGAGCAGGCCGTCGCGGCCGTGGCCGAACATCCTGCGGTCGCGGCGGTGGGGCTGAATTGTTCGGTTGGGCCTTCGGATATGCTGGAGGCCCTGCAGAAGATTCGCAGGATTACGGATAAGCCGATCTCGGTGCAGCCGAACGCCGGACTGCCCAGGCAGGTTGACGGCCGCATGCTGTATATGTGCACGCCGGAGTATATGGCCGAGTACGCCAAGCGATTTTTTGAAAACGGGGCGCGAATCATCGGCGGCTGCTGCGGGACCACGCCGGAGCATATTCGGCAGATTGTCCGGGCCGTTCGTCCGCTGGATCGAGTAGCCGGTCAGCAGGCGGCGCCGGAGAGAATTTCTGTTGTCTCGACCCGCCTCGAGGGGGTTGAACCGGTTCCGCTGGCCCGGCGTTCGGCATTGGGACGAAAACTGGCCGACCAACAACCGATTACCTGTGTTGAACTGACGCCGCCGCGCGGGGTGGATCTGGGGGGGCTTCTGGAGCGTGCCCGGCAGTGTGCCGCCAGCGGGATTGACGCAATCAATATCCCGGACGGCCCGCGTGCCAGCGCCCGGCTCAGTCCGCTTGTGACGGCGGTAAAGATTCAGCAGGAGGCGGGTATTGAAGCGATTCTTCATGTCTGCTGCCGCGATAAAAACCTGATCGGCCTGCAGTCTGACTTGCTCGGCGTTCACGCGATTGGGGTTCGCAACGTACTGATTATCACGGGGGATCCGCCCAAGCTCGGCGAGTATCCCGATGCGACGGCTGTTTTTGATCTGGATTCGGTGGCGCTGACGGGTGTGGTGCAGAATCTCAATCGCGGGGTGGATATCGCGGGCAATTCGCTGCCGGAGCCGCTTTCCCTGACGGTTGGGGTGGGGACCAATCCGGCCGCTTCCGACCTGCATCGCGAAATTGACCGGTTTGGACTGAAGGTTCAGGCGGGGGCCGAATACGCCATTACCCAGCCGGTTTTTGATCTGGAGATGTTTTACGCATTTCAGGCCACGGTCGAGGAGGGCGGGATTCCGCTGATCGCGGGGATCTGGCCATTTACGAGTTATAAAAACGCCGAGTTTATGGCCAATGAGGTCCCCGGTGTGGTGGTGCCTGAGTCGCTTCTTCGTCGCATGGCGGCGGCCAAAACCCGCCAGGAGGGCCGAAAAATCGGCGTTGAGATTGCCCATGAAATGATTGCCGAGCTGGCCCCGCATGTGGCGGGATTTGCCGTCAGTGCGCCCTTTGGCCAGGTGGAACTGGCTCTGGCCGCTCTCGGCCGCCTGCCTTTTGACGCCATTTAATCGCTTCTGTATTCAAAATCCGGCCAGGGTGAATGGATGCGCCACCCGCGATCCATGGCCCATTGCCGGACAACTTCATCCATGTTTCACTTAAACTGTCTTTTTTCCCGGTCGATACGGTAATGGGCTTTCGTGCCGACGGGCGGGAATCGGCCTGCGCGGGCATCGGAATGGCCCTTACATGACGAAAACTGAGTTTCGAAGGCCGGACAGGATTCGGCGCAGTGGGTTGGGCACTTTATAAAGGATTTGGATTATCGGACGATAAAGGAGTAACGATGGCCGCCGTAAAAAATCATTTTCTTACAGATTCTGAAAAGATACGCTTTTTGCAGCAACGACTTCAGCAGGCACAACAAAAGCTGACAGTCCTGGCTCTTCAGAAGGAAAATCTTGCGGGAACCTGTCAGGACCAGGCCTTGTGGATAGCGGAACTGGCCGCTCGGGCGGAGGCGCTGAGTCAGCAGAGGCAGCGGGATGAGCAAGCGATTGAAGAATGGTCGGATCGGCAGAAACAGACCGAGCTAACCACACAGCAGGAAATCGCCGATCTTCGCGCTCGGCTTGAAGCCGAAGCCGCGGCTCTTCAAAAGGTCTCTACAGAAAATCAGTCTTTGCGGTCGAGCAGGCCGTCGATGCAGGCGCATGTCTCGGACCTGGAGAAACAGGTAGAGACGCTGCAGCATCAGATCCGGATTCTTACGAAAGAAAAGGCCGAATTGCTTGAAGCAGAGAGCCGGTATGAAGCGGAGATTCAATCATTGCGTCGAGAGCTGGGTGCGGCGGCCGATACGATTCATCAGATAGAAGCTTCGGCGAATGAGAATTCGAACGAGCGGGAACAGCAAATCTGTTCCCTGCATGAGCATCTTGAATCGGAACGGCAGGAGCGTTTGCGGGAGATGGATCGGCTTGGGCAGTTGCTGACGGAGCGGGAAGAAGAGGCCGCTTCGCTTCGGCGACAAATTGAGGCCGGCGAGCAGGAAAACGCCCGGCTTCAGCAGGACCTGGAAGCCGCCGTGCAGAAGGAGGCTGATCTTTGGGATCAGATCGGGCAACGGGATACACAGATTAAGACCCTTGAAGAGCAATTGACCGGACAAACGGAAGCGGCTGAGGCCGAGCGGTCGCAGTTGGAAATTCATACCGCGGATTTGAAGGAGCAAGTTGAGACTCTGCACAATCAAATCCGATCTCTTAAAGAAGAAAAAGCCGCGCTGCTTAAGTCGGATGCTCAGCATAAGGCGGAGAATCAATCTCTGCGGTCGAAGCAGTCTCAGGCAGAGACCGATGCAGCGGATCTGCAGAAGCAAATCGAAGCCCTGGAGGCGCAAGTCCGGACTGCTCACACGAAGTTTGAAAAGGTCTGTTTGGACCGGAAGGCATTGAATCAGCGATTGGAGGAAGCTGAGAGAGAGAAACGTTCCCTGGGCAATCAAGTGCGGGAAGCCGCCGAACGGATCGAGACAATTCACAAGGAATTGAGCAGGCAGCACCGGACGGAAGAGTCTCTGCGCGGACAATTAGCGGAGAAGACCGGATTGGTTGAAGCCGTTGAGGCCGACAATTACAAGAGGCAGAAAGAAATCGAGTCACTTCGAAGTGATCTTGACTTTGCGACTGAACAAGCGCGGGCGGCCGAAGACCGCCACCGGCACGTGCAAGAGCAGTTCGAGATCTTAAATGAGCAGATTCGATCTCTTACGGAAGAGAAAGCCGAATTGCTTGAAGCAGGCGGACAGCATGAACAAGAGATTCAATCCCTGTGTCAGGAACTTGACGCTGCCGCCGCCAGGCATTGTGAGACAGAGACGTCGTTGCAGAAGTTGACGGAACAAGTCCTATTCCTGGAAGAGATGAACGCAAAATATCAGGATGCGAAGGCGGAGATTGATTCGCTTCGGGCGGAGATTCATACGGCTCATTGCGAGCATGAAGAAGTGTGCCGGGATCGGGAGGCGATCGCCCGGCAGTTGGAGACGATACAGGATCAAATGCGGCAGACAGAGGAGGATCGCCAGAGACTGCAGTCGCATCTGGCCGAGCGGGAACAGTCGCTTTTGGCGACCCGGCAGGAAAAGGCGCAGGCGGAAACTGAGTTGCAGGAGCGTTTGCGGGAGATGGATCGGCTTGGGCAGTTGCTGACGGAGCGGGAAGTAGAGGCCGCTTCGCTTCGGCGACAAATTGAGGCCGGCGAGCAGGAAAACGCCCGGCTTCAACAGGACCTGGAAGCCGCCGTGCAGAACGATGCCGATCTGAAAGTTCAGATTGAACAACAGGGCGTGCAGATTGAATCCCTTGAAAAGCGAGTGGCTTGTATTCAGAGTCAGTCAGAGCCGGCGGCGGAGGTTCGAAAGCATACGGATCGCGCGAAAATGCTTCATGAAAACCTTTCTCGGAGCTTGAATCAACAGGTCCCGACGGATCAGAACGGTACCGAGGCGGCCCCGGCCAAGTCCCTGCATCGGAGACTCGGTATTCTCGGCGGTTCTTGCTGATTGGGAGCTGTAATTGAGGGTTCGTGTGAAGCGGGTTTTGGCGGCTTGTATTTTCCGCCCGGACAGGATATCGTGATACATCGGCCTATGAGTCATATAATCAGATATAAAATGGCGTGATTAAGCGGAGTTGAACCATGCGATATGGATGGATCCTGTTTGGTGCGGTCCTTTTTACCTGCGGCTGCAATCCGGTTGAAAAAGCGCTTGACTATGACTGGTCTGTCGAAGGGCCGGTGCAGGAGCGGATGGTTGTGGTCCGGGCAAATTTGACGGATCCGCCGTTGCGGTTTGCCGCGGAAGAAACGGCTGCGGCCTTGCGTGAGAAGGGGCATCCGGTCACAATCTTTGGTGAGGGGGAGTCGGGCGGCTACAGCGGCAATACCCAGATTGCCATCCAAGTTGATCCTTCGTCGGGTCTGAGGGCGGAGGGTTATCAGTTGGTACTTTCGGAAGGCCGCCGTGGCCATCCGCAGTTTGTCGTTACGGGGTCGGATGCGGCCGGCGCCATGTACGGGGGTTTGTATCTGGCCGAAGCCATCCGGATCGAGCCGGACCTGTCGGCGATTCAGCCGGTCCGTGAAGAACCCTATCTGGCTCGGCGCGGGCTGAAAATCAGTATCCCATCCGCCGCGGGCGGATCGTCGGGCCCAGTACGAGGCGGCGATTCATCGATAAAAAATACGGCGGAGATGAGCCGGTTTGATTTCTGGCGAGAGTTGTTGGATACGATGGCCCGGTATCGCTACAATGTGCTGGTACTCAGGACTGATGAGGGATTGGCGGGCACGGCAGCGGCCTTTCGGAAAAATACGGATCTCTGGCGGAAATTGATGGACTATGCGAAGGGAAGATGCATCCATGTTTATCTGCTTGCGGCCGGTCCGGTCGAAATCAATCGAGATAGGGGACAGCCGCTTCGGGATTTGCTTGAGCAGTTGAAGCCGACGTTTCCTGGTTTGGCGGGGGTGGGAGCTTCGGCCGGTGAAGAGGAAGGCCGTGTCGGGCGAATCGTCAGGGCCGGGCGTGAAGGTGCCGCGGATCCGGCTTTTCGATATTCACGGAGCCGGCTGTATGCGTCGCCTGCGCCTCCGTTTTATGCCGGGCTTGACGGATTGAGGTCTTCCGATGGGGCACAATGGTGGTGGGATCTGGACAACAATGACATCTTTGTGCACCGTTGGGGCGATCCGGATTATGTGCGGCAGTACCTGCTGGGGCTTCCCGGGGATGTAACCGCGGGCTATTTTGTCGGTTCGGATGGGTATGTGCTGGGGCGTGAGTTTCTCGATATTGAGCAGCCGAGGACCCGTCCCCTCGAAATTGCCAAACATTGGTATTGTTTCCTGCTGTGGGGCCGCCTGGGATACAATCCGAATCTGGACCGGGCTTTTTTTGAGAAGGTTCTTTCGGCCCGCTTTCCTACGGCACAGCCGGCCCTGCTGTATGAGGCATGGCAGGCCTCCTCGAAGATCATTCCGCTGGTCAATCGGTTTCACTGGCGTGATCTCGGCCGGCAGTGGTTTGCCGAGGCCTGCATGGGGGCGGATGGCTTTCATACGGTTCGGGATTTTATCGATCCGGCTTATGGTACGATGCCGGGGGCTGCGCTGGTTTCCATCGCGGAGGCGGCAGCATCCGCCGCCGGCGGCAGTGCGGCGGCCGGGACCGGTCCGCTTCAGGTTGCCGATCAGCTTGAGGCATGGGCCGAGGAGGCCATCGCCCTGTCGGACCGAATTCAACTTGTCAGTGTGCTCAGCGCGGAACTGGCCCAGACACTGGAGGATATTGAAGCAATCGGCTGGCTGGGCAAGTATTACGCGGCCAAGATTCGGGGTTCGTATGATTACGCGATGTATAAGATTACCCTTGAGGATTCGCTGCGGCACAGCGCCGTGGAGCATTTGAGGGCGGCCTCGGATTGCTGGCGCAATTATGCCCGTAAGGATACGGTTCGGTATCGTCCGCAGAACCTGGCCCGCACGGGCCGCTTTGACTGGTGGGAAATCTGGGAAGAGGTCAAAAAGGATATTGACCGGGTCCGGAAAGACTGAGAGCGGTCAGGCGGATGGGGGACCGGAAGACGGCGCGATGAAGTTCCAGACCTCGCCGGCGGCGTAGTTTTCGACCTCTTCGAGAAAGGGCCGGGGCTCGAAACGATTTTCCCGTGTGATAATCCGCGGCTTAGGCCAGGTAAAGCCCGTTTCCACGAGGAGTTTTCTTGGTTCCCGCAGGAATGATTCGATGCGAATCTCGATGGTCACCGGATCCTTGCCTTCGACGGAATGAGGGGGCATGAGAAGCCGCAGGCCGCCGCCGCTGACGGGTCTGCCGCCGAGGGTTTTAAAGTCGCTTGGCGATTGGCCGAGGCGGTTTTCCCACAGGTATTGAAAGGCGTGGGTCTGGGCGCTGTATAAATGGTCGATGCGAGCGGAGGTATTGAGAATCTGGTATTGCTCGGCGGGCCATGTCTGCTGATAGGCGGCGGAAACGGCTTCCGCTTCCCGGCAGAAGTAGTCCAGATCGCAATTGGGATTGACCGAGATGATTTTCAAGCTGTGAATCTGGGGGGCGACGGCCTCCAGTGTGATTTGCAGCGGCGAGGAGGGGGCCTCACGGCGGAACTGGAATCCGTTTTTGGTGGACATGGACTGGGAAAATTCGATACCGTTATCGAGGAAGGCCTTTTGCAGTTCGATTTGCCTGCTTTTATCGGGCGTCCAGCCCCCGGCCAGCACAAAGCTGATGCTGAAATGGGAGGTTGTTTTCGATTCTTTGATAATTGGTTCCATAGATTCTCCTGCGTCCGGCTTTTTGGGCCTATTATACCGGCCGACAGAGGAAACGGACAGGATAAAATATACTTCGCAGGGTCGGGTGGGGACGGTTAAGCAGCCGGTTTTTGTGGCCGATACAAGGGTGTAGAGTAACCGTCAAAATATGGAGCTTTTGATAGAGAAAACCGGAGTCTTTTATTTTTCTCGCGGAGGCGGGATTCCGGACCATTCAGGTTTGTTTTGATTTGCGCAAAGGACAGGTAAGAATGTTTAAAAAGTATCAAAATAAAAAAACGCCCTGGGCTATCCTGAATTACGAAATCAAGGTCTATCCCAATTCACGAAGCTGTGTCAAGCCCAATATGCACCGGGTCAAGCCCGAGCAGATGCCGCCGTTGATGGTTCGTAAAGCCGGCTGGCGGAGATAAACGAAACTCTTCTGCGATATGGTTGTGTATCTTCCTGACCGGTACGATTCTATATTCGCAGTTTGCATTTTTTGCATCACAATTTTCTGACCCGGCGGCGGAGCTATTATTCAGTTTTGCGCTCCAAATATAACAGAAAAAGAGAGGACACTTATATTTGCCGGTTCAGGTTTCGGCAGAGGTCTTTGAAGAAATTGATCTTGTCTTTGCCGAGCAGGCGGATAGGGAAGGCGGTTTTGTTGTGGTTGAGCGGTTCATCGAGATCGGTATATTGTCTGCATCGTTCGCCGTCCGGGGTGCCGGGAATGGGCGAAAAGTCCGCCAGCATAATGCGGATTCCCAGCGAGTGGGCAAAGTGCATGGATTCTTCGACCTGCTGGATGTCGCTTTTGGGATGACCCAACATCGCGTAGGCCGTGATTTGACTGCCGGGAATGCCGGCGGTTTTCAGGGCTTCGACCGCATCGGCCAATTCGCGTGAAACCAGTTTGCCCCCTGTGGCTTTTTGAAAATCTTCGCTGGCGCTTTCAAAGCCGAGGTAAAAGGTTTTGAATCCGGCGCAGGCCATGCGTTCTGCCAGTTCCGGCAGGAGCATTCTTGCGTGCAGGGCGTTGGGTGTATGCAGGTTGACTCCGTGCGGGTTGCGGATTACATGGTCGAGAAACGGCATGAGTGTTTCCCGCGGCCGGACGAGGAGGGCATCATCGTAAAAGGCGATATTTTTGACGCCCAGACGGGCCAGGTGTTCGTAGTCCAAAATACATTCATCGATCGGGCGCGGTTGAAACGGTTTTCCGGTCAGCGGCTGATAGCAATAGCTGCACTGAAAGGGGCAGCCGTCCGTCAGGGTCATGACGGCCTTGTCCAGGATTGGGTAGCCCTCCCACCAGGGTGGCTGGTACGAATCTTCCGGCTGGGTTCCCAGCAATTCCCACAGAGGCCAGAGGTCATTGTTTCGGATGATTCGGTCGGCTCCGAGGTCGGCCGCATGTGCCGGGCAGCATGTGGCATAAAATCCGCCGAGGACGATTTTGATAGGAGGCCGGGTCTGCCGCAGGGTCTCGATGACTTCTCGTACGCCGGGATACCAGTAGGTCAGTGAGGTCTGGATGAGGGCAAAATCAAAAGGACCGTTTTTGTCGAGAAACTCGCGAAATATGTGATGGGGAAGCCCAAACCGGTTAAAATACCTCGGAATATCCTGTAATGCGGCCGGTTTTTCGATTCGTTCGGATGGGAATTCGCCTCGGCCCCAGCGGTCTTCTTTGAGCTTACCGGACGGATCAAATGCTGTGTGACGGCGGTTGAGAAAATCAAATAAGTACATATCTGCAATGGACTTAAGTTTTCCGGCGGTACGCAGCAGGCCATAGGGTTTCAGCCAGAAATCGTAAGCGGCGAAGTCATAGATCGGCGGATTCATTAGTAAGATTTTCGGTTTCATGGCCGACATCTTAGCAGAAATCGAAAAAACAGAAAGGATGTTTGAAAAAGCAGATTTTTTGACTTTACAATCCCATTCGATTTTGGTATTTTGCGGAGCTCTTGAAGAAGATAAAAACAAGTAAATAAAGGGAACAGACATGGCACACAAAAAGGGACAGGGGTCTTCACGGAACGGCCGGGACAGCAATGCGCAGTTTCGCGGGGTGAAGGTATACGGCGGGCAGTTTGCCCGGGCCGGTTCGATCATTGTACGTCAGTGCGGCACGAAATTTCATCCCGGTTTTAACGTCGGCATGGGCAAGGATTGTTCGCTGTTTGCCAAGTGCGACGGGACGGTGCAGTTCCGCGGCCGCAAAGTGGATGTGGTGATCAACTAACAGAAGCATCGAGAGATGAAATACAACAAGGCCGTTCGCTTGAACGGCTTTTTTTATGGGTAAAATGATGAATCCAGAATCGGATAAAAAAGTGTCTCCTTATGGTGTCCTTTTTGACATGGACGGTGTGCTGGTGGATTCGGAGGCATTTATCTGCCGGGCGGGCGTGCAGATGTTTGCGGAGAAGGGGCTGAAAGTGCGGCCGGAGGATTTTGTGCCGTTTATCGGGACGGGGGAAAATCGCTATCTTGGGGGCGTGGCGGAAAAGTATGATTTTGCCATTGATATTGCGCAGGCCAAAAAGCGGACGTATGATATTTACCTGGAGATTATCAAGGGAAATTTGGAGCCGCTTCCGGGCGTTTATGAGTTTATTGAAAAGTGCATGCGGATGGGCAAGAGGATGGCGGTGGCTTCGAGTGCGGACCGCCGTAAGGTAACGGGCAACCTGAAGGAGATCGGATTGGCGGCGGATGTTTTTGATGCGGTTGTCGCCGGGGAAGACGTGAAGCATAAAAAGCCGGCACCGGATATTTTTTTGAAGGCGGCCGAGTGCCTGAAATTGGCTCCGGAGATGTGCCTTGTGGTTGAAGATGCCGTCAGCGGGGTCGAGGCGGCCAAGGCGGCCGGGGCGCGATGTCTGGCGCTGACGACTTCGTTTCCGCGGGAGAAACTGAACGGGGCGGATTACATTGCAACGGATCTGGCGGATGCTCCGGAAGAAGTGTTGGGCTGGGAACCTTTATAAATGAATGCCGGAGGTGGGAGTCGAACCCACACCCGGGGTGAACCGGAAAGGATTTTGAATCCTTCGCGTCTGCCATTCCGCCACTCCGGCAAAAACAAGACCCGTAGAATAGGCCACTTATCCTCGGCCGTCAAGTGAATTTTCGAGGTCTGGTTTCTGAGTCTCAGGGCTTTTCTTCCAAAAAAACGATGTCTTCAGGGACGGCCGCGACATCTCGGCGGTCGGGGCCGAGGGCCTGGCGAATCCGGCTGGAGTGCTTGCCGGCCAGTTCCCTCAATTCCGCCGAGCTTAAGCTGGTGACGGCCTTGGCCTGGGCATTGATCATGACCACGGCGCCGACCGGGAATGTCCCTTCGATTTTCGTAATTCCTTTTGGCAACAGACTTTTCTTCGTTTTCAGGGCGGCCATGGCTCCGTCATCGACATGGATGGTGCCTTCGGGGCGGCTGTGTAAAATCCAGCGTTTTCGGTTGCTGAGTTTGTCTTCCCTCGGAATAAACAGAGTGCCGATTTCCTCCCCGGCCAGGATTCGTCTGAGGATATTTTCCTCCCGGCCGCGGGCCAGGACAATCCGGCAACCTGCGGTGGCGGCGATTTTGGCGGCGGCGATTTTGGTCTTCATGCCGCCGGTGGAATAGAGCGAACCCTTTTTGCCTGCCGCCCGGAGGATAACGTCTGAAATTTCTTCGACGATTCGAATGGGCACGGCGTCCGGATGGCTGCGGGGGTCTTTGTCATAGAGGGCGTCAATGTCCGTCAGCATGATCAGCAGATCCGCATCAATCTTGCTGGCAACCAGGGCGCTGAGTTTGTCGTTGTCGCCAAAGGCCGTGCCGATCTCGTCGGTGGAGACGCAGTCGTTTTCGTTGAGAATCGGTATTACTCCCAGATGCAGCAGCGTCTCGATGGCGTTGCGCAGATTCAGATAACTTTTTCGCTTGCTGAGGACTTCGGCGGTCAGCAGTACCTGCGAGACCACCCGTCCCAGTTCGGCAAAGGCCGTACGGTATTCCTGCATCAGCAGGGGCTGGCCGACGGCGGCGCAGGCCTGGCGAAGTTTCAGGTCAGCAATGGGTCCCTTGAGTTTTAAAGGGCCTGCGCCCATGCCGATGGCTCCGCTGCTGACCAGCAGGACCTGGCGACCGTCTCTGGATAATTCGGCGATCTGGCGGGCCATATTTCGCACGTAGTCTGTATCAATGCCGCCGTTCCTGCTCAGGGTAGCGGTGCCGATCTTGATAACAATGCGTTTTGTGTTTGCGAAGTTGCGCATGCCTGTATTATTTCCAGGTTTTTTTCAGCGGTTTGTGCATAAAAGATGTACCGCCTTTGCCATATTCGGCGACGGTCTGGCCGCTGCCGATGAGGCGCCATTTATAGATCAGCAGACCTTCGAGTCCGACGGGGCCGCGGGCGTGGATCTTGTTGGTGCTGATGCCGACTTCGGCGCCCAGGCCGTAGCGGAAGCCATCGGAAAAGCGGGTGCTGGCATTCCAGAAGACATCGGCCGAATCCACCCGGTCCATAAATTGCAGGGCGGCCTGTTTGTCCGCGGTGACAATCGCATCGGTATGTCCGGAGCCGTACGTGTTGATATGGTCAATGGCCGCCTCGAGGCTATCGACGACACGAATGGACAGGATAGAATCGAGGTATTCGGTTTTCCAGTCCTCTTCGGTGGCGGCTTGGGCCTCGATGATCTGCCGAGTTTTCTCGCAGCCGCGGAGTTCGACTTTTTTTTCTTCGAGAACGTCCTTTACCTTCGGCAGGAATTTTTCGGCGATGTTGGCGTGAACCAGCAGGGTTTCAGCGGCATTACAGACCGCCACATACTGGCACTTGGAATCAACTGCAATCCGCACGGCCATCTCGATGTCCGCATCCTTATCCACGTACACATGACAAATGCCGTCGGCGTGACCGAGGACGGGGATGGTGGTGCTGTCCATAATATGCCGGACGAATTCGTTGCTGCCGCGGGGGATGATCAAATCGATGTAGCTGTCCAGGTTCAGCAAGGCCGCCACATCGGCGCGGGTCTCCATCAGGGCCAGCCAGCCATCGGGCAAACCGGCGTGACCTGCCGCTTCGGCGATGACCTGCGCGAGGACGCGATTGGTGCGGGCCGCTTCCGAGCCGCCTTTGAGCAGGACGGCGTTGCCGCTTTTGAGGCACAGGGTGGAAATCTGTACAAGAGCATCCGGCCGCGATTCAAAAATCACGCCGATGACCCCGATGGGGCAGGTGACTTTATACAGTTCCAGCCCCTCGTCCAATTCTGTGGCCGACAGGGTTCTTCCCACGGGGTCCGGCAGGGCGAGTAAACTGTCAATGCCATCGCAGACGCCGTCGATTTTGGATTGATCAAACTTCAGGCGCTTTAGCAGCGGGGCGGCCAGGTTGTCTTTTTCGGCCTGGGCCAGATCGGCCTGGTTTTCGCGGATGATTTTGCCGGCATTTTCCCGCAAGGCGACTCGAATCGCGTCCAGGGCCTGGTTTTTTTGCTCCGCGGTCAGAGCCGACATCATGATGGATGCTTTTCGTGCCTGTGCGGCCGACGACTCAATGGTCATTTTGAGTACTCCCGTTTTTCCTAACTGACGCTCAATAAGTATCTTAATAGGGCAAGGATACAAAACAAAGGCCTGAAAATACAGCACAAATTCAAAAATCAATAACCTATATCAAGATAGGGATTTATTTGAAAGTTGTGTTTGTATTGTATATGACGAATGTATGGATTGTGCGGGTTTTATCGAGTTATCGGACCTTTTCATTGCAGGGGGAAGTCCGCTTGAGTCTGCTGTTTCTGTTTTGGCTTCTCTTTGTTAAGCCGGGTGTGATTTGGGCCGATTCGGGTGGAAATGGAATTTAAATTGGGAGATTTTCTATGAATGCCGTGAAAAAAGGGATTTTTGCAGGATTTTTGTTTTTCTGTGTGGGGACGGCGGGCGCCGGGCTTGTGGACTGTCCGTTGGATGCAATCCAAGCCGACCTGATCAACAATATGGCGGCCGCAGAGTATGCTCCGCAAAACGGATATTCCTATTCGTTCATAAACGGGGCGCGGGATATCAGCGACGGCAGCGATTTTGCGGCGGTACGCAGCGCGTTTCAGACATGGATTAATGAGCCGAGTTCGGCTCTCTGGGCGGCCGAAAAGGCCTCACGGGCGGCATTTACGCCCGGCAAAATGAATTGGCAGAATGATATTTCGTGGATTGCTCCTACCGCGACGGAAGCGGATCCCTGGGGGAATGTATTGAATCTGTCGGATCGGATGATCGCGGTGGTGATGACCTGGTACAACGGCGCCACGGGAGCGGTGTTGGAGCGGGATATATATTTTAATGATGTGGATATGAATTGGCGGACGGACAGCGATGGGCAGGATCAGGGAGGTTTTTTTGTAGAACACGTGGCCCTGCACGAGATCGGGCATATTTTCGGCCTGCAGGATGTGTATAATCCGGGCCAGCCGGGCTGGGAAGAATGGATGGGCAGCGGCCATGACGGGCTGACCATGTACGGATATTCATCCTGGCTGGATGAGGATGTGACCTTGCATGAGACGGATATTGCGGCGATGGCGATGCTGCATCCTTCGACGGCAATCCCGGAGCCGGAAACGCTGCCGCTTTTTGGCCTGGCGGCGGGGTTTTTTCTGGTCACTCGCAAGCGATAATGTCTTTTTTTGTTTTTCAACAGAATCCTTGACAAGGCGGGGCATTTTGCTTACTCTTTTCGGTTGTTTTGCGGGCGTAGCTTAATGGTAAAGCCCCAGCCTTCCAAGCTGGTCATGTCGGTTCGATTCCGATCGCCCGCTGTTTGCCTGTGATTGACCCTGCCTGCCTAAGTCTGTCTAACTCTGCCAATGTTCGA
>JAHDQI010000373.1 GCA_018433925.1 Phycisphaerae bacterium
AGCGGTAAGGTCAAAAGAAAACGCTGCGGAGGCGGTCATTTGCTGAGCAATAAAAATGCCAAGCGTCGTCGCTATTTTGGTTCCACGACCCTTGTGGAAGGGGCCAAAGCGGCTAAAATTCGTACGCTTTTAGGGCAGTAAATTAAGGTTTCGGCCTGCTTCCCGGCCTCATCAGCTGCCGCAGCGGGCCAGTAAAACAGACAGGAAAGGAAAGCTGGTATGCCGAGAGTACGTCGCGGCGCCGCACGGCGCCAAGCTAAAAAACGCATTTTTAAAGCAGTCAAAGGGCATCGTGGTCCGGACAGCAAGCAGATTCGTCTGGCCAAAGAAGCCGCCGTCCGAGCCCAGGTCAATGCCCGCATCGGCCGTAAACTCAAAAAACGGGATTACCGCGCCATGTGGATCATTCGTCTTAGCGCTGCCTGCCGTCAGCGAGGCGTTCGATACAGTCAGTTTATCAGCGGCTGCAAGAAGGCCCAAATCAATCTGAACCGTAAAATGCTCAGTGAAATCGCGATTGCAGATCCGGCCGGTTTCGACCAGATCGTCGAAAAGGCCAAAGCCGCCCTGTAAAAAGCGTATGCTTGAAACCTTTGAACAAATCGGGGCCTGTGCAAGGGACGAATTGCAGGCGGTCGAAACAGCCGAGCAGTTGGAGCAATTTCGGGTCAAATACCTCGGACGTAAAGGGCAAATCACGGGAATGCTCAGCCAGATCGGCAAGCTGCCGCCCGATCAGAAAAAGCAGGGCGGGCAACTGGCCAATAAGATCAAAAATGAGCTGACCGCCGCTTTTGAACAAAAACAGGCGTCCCTTGGCGGCTCTGATAAAAAAAGCGTTTCTCTGATCGACGTCACTTTGCCGGGGTTGCCTGTTGGGCAGGGCAAAAGTCATATCATTTCTCAGACAATCAGCGAACTGCTGGAAATCTTTGGCCGGATGGGCTTTGCCATTGCCTACGGTCCTGAAGTAGAGGATGAGTGGCATAATTTTATTGCCCTGAACATTCCGCCTGAACACCCTGCACGGGATCCGATGGACAACTTTTATATCGATCAGCAGCGGCTCCTTCGGAGCCAGACCTCTACCATCCAGATCCGCGTGATGGAAAAGCAAAAACCGCCGATTCGTGTTGTGGCTCCGGGACGTGTTTATCGGCCGGATACTGTTGATGCCACGCATATGTTCATGTTTCACCAGCTTGAGGCCCTTGTCGTTGATGAAGGGGTCAGCATGATCGATTTAAAGAGCACGATCAACCAGTTTATCCATGTCTTTTTCGGGCCGGAGACAAAGTGGCAGTTTCGGCCGAGCTTTTTCCCGTTTACTGAGCCGAGCTGTGAGGTGGATATCCTCTGGGTCGATAAAGCGGGCCATGAGAACTGGATGGAAATCGGCGGCTGCGGAATGGTTGATCCGAATGTTTTTGACGCGGTGGGGATTGATAGTGAAAAATACACCGGCTGGGCATTCGGTTTTGGCATTGAGCGGCTGGCGATGAAAAAATACGGCATCAGCGATATTCGCCTTCTTTTTGAAAATGATATTCGCTTTTTGAATCAATTCTAATGTGTCATTCAGGAAACGGCACGGTCCCTTGGTTTAGGGGTTGCAGGCCTTGCAGGGACGGCGTCCTGCCGCAATGGCACGTTCTCGGGTCGGGAAATACACTCTCTTATCTTCCGTAATTCGTTTGGCATGGGGGCAGTCAGGCCGATGAAAGATTTTGCTCGATTTAGAAGCGATAAAACCCTGTGACTGCGGCTGCACAGGCGGAACCGGCCGCAAGAAGGTCCGTGTAGTTTGGGCGGGGGGCGTTGTCGTCGGTTCCGGCGAAGCCGATTCTGTTTTTGGTTCTGCTGAAGAAACCTTGAGAATTCGTTTGACCAGTCCTTCCTGCACCAGGCGGTCCCCAAGATCTTCTCCTCCGAGGGAAATATCGGCGATCAGACAAAACGTGTCGCCTCGCTGAATATTCTGCAGCAACAAGGGATGGTTTGGATCATTCGGCCGATTATTGAAAAAGGTTTCAAGGAAGGTGTGCAGTTCGGGATTGGGCGTCGATTCGATCGATTCAAGTCCTCGAATTTTGACTGGTATATGTTCCCCAATGATGGGAGGAAAATTAAGGATGTTGCAGATCAGTGTAAAATCGGATTCAATCCGGTGAATCGTGGAAATTTCTGCGCTGCCATAGGTATTTCCACGGATTTCCCCAGTGTCCGCTTTCATTGGATGAATCGATATACCAATCAGTAAAACCAGAAACGCGTACAATCGTGCCTTCATTGGGAAGCCCTTTCCTAATGCTGATTTTGCTACCATTTCGCACGATATAATATAAGGTGACAGGCAATAATGCAAGAATTTCACAGTTGTGTTGTAAATTTTTCTTGCCAAACCTGATATACAAAATATTTTTGTAATGAAGTTAAAAATACGGGAGTTCTTGAATGACCGGTGTACTGCTATCCTCACAAGAAGTGCTTGTTATTGTAATACTTACAGCCCTGGTGGTCTATTTCGTAATCCGCCGAGGCAAGAAGTGAGGTCCAGGGAGACAGGTTTACGGAGGAAGTTTTTTTAACATTTCTGATAAATTGAGGTTGCTCATTTTTTTTAAGGCCCTATAATACGACTGGTTTGATTAGTTGATGAGGAGGTTGTGATAGAAAGATGAGAGAAGGGACACATCATTTTCACTTAGTGTAGAATTGTTTTCTGCGGAATCACCGCAGGCATTCACGGATGAGACGCCTCAATATTTATGCCGAGTCGCGAGCACGGATGCTTGCGGCTCTTCCCGGCAGATTTCATTTTGCTCGCAATACAATGGGCCGATTTCATTGACACTTTCACCGCTTAGAAAAGCGGACCTTCGGCTATTTCAAGGCCGGGTCTTTTTTTATAAAAAATTCATTTTAGGCCTGTTTTTGGCCTCATTATGGGACTTTTAGGCCTTTTTTTCGATCCTTTTGGCTTGACTTTCGTAGGGTGACTACATACAATAATCGGGTACTTGAGCCCCGTAGATCGAAAGATGGAACGGGGCTTTTGCTTTTGAGCCAGGGAAGGCCTTTTCAGACAAGTATCGACAGACCTGAATGATCAGGTCAGGAAAACGAGGACAGGGCCGAGCGTTTCGGCCGGACGTCCAAACAACTTGTTGACTTGGAAAGGTTGAACATTGGCAAGGTTGGAGAAAACTTGGCATTACCGCCGGCCCACCTATGGCGGGTATAAAGCCGCCCTGCTATCCAGTTTTTTAATGGGACTCGTGCTGCTTTTGCTTGCCGGTACAACGGGGGGGGCAGGCAAAGAGTTGATCTATCTGCAAAGTTCCTGGGACAATTTCTCTCCAATGGGCACTGAGGGGCAAACAGAAATAGATAACGCGGCGGAACCCTGGCTGCAGGAAGATACGGAAACAGAGCTATTGGAAGCACTGCGGAATTTGGACGGCCCTGAGGGACAAATTTTGGTCGAAGATCCTGCGGAATGGCAAGTTGTCCGTATGCGGGTGACGGCCTACTGTCCCTGTCGTATCTGCTGCGGACGCCATGCCAACGGGATTACGGCCTGCAACCATAGGATTCGTCCCGGCGATACGTTTGTTGCGGCAGACAAATTCTATTCCTTTGGCACTGAAATGGTGATTCCCGGTTATAATCAGAACCGACCCGTGGAAGTCAAGGACCGCGGACGGTTGATTAAGGGCAACCGGTTGGATGTTTTCTTTGCTTCCCATCAAACGGCAAAAAAATGGGGGGTCAAGTACCTGAATGTAATGGTGAAAACGAAATAGTTAATTGTGGATATATTACGTGCATATGGCCCCTCAGGAAAGGGGCTTTTTTTATCCTTGTGATTTTTCTTGACTTTGGATTGCACTTGAGGTATAGTATTGGTGTTGCCTGTGCAAAATCGACGGGTTTACGCCTATGCACCATCCGCGGTAAGGTGCATATACCGGCACAGAGCGACAGGGAGCGCGGCCCACAATTTGTTCAATGGAAAAATGTGCCGACCTCCCTTTTTTTATGCGCTTTATGCTGAGTGGAAACCTCGTATCAGCAATGTATTTGTCGTCCGACTTCCCTGGCTTCTTCATCTCTTGCAGAATCCCTCTGCGGTGCTATTCGGGTTACCCAGTCCACCCTTCCGCGGCCGCCCACTTAAGGAGTCGACAGAAAAACCGCGATTCAATCTTTTTTAATTGAACCCCAAAAAGAGTGCGAAAATAGAGAATAAAGGGAGATTGTATTGTTTATCTGTCCGATGTATAATAAAAATCATGCAGACTCGAAACGCAAAAAGTCAGGATGTGCCTGCGATCCATGCACTGATCAGTTGTTATGCCGAACTGGACCGGATGCTATTTCGATCGATGGCCGATATTTATGAAAACCTTCAGGTTTTTCAGGTTGCTGAAACGAATGGAAAGGTAGTCGGTTGTTGTGCGCTGAAGGTGATTTGGGCCGATCTGGCGGAAATTCAGTCATTGGCCGTCGATAAAAATTATTTTGGAAAAGGTCTGGGCAGGTCCCTGGTAAATGCCTGTGTTGATCAGGCACGGAAACTGGGCATTCGAAACGTCTTTACGCTGACAATGGAGCCGATTTTTTTCGAAAAAATTGGATTCAAAAGAGTGGACAAGAAAACTCTTCCGATGAAGGTATGGAGCGATTGTGCTCGATGTCCCAAGCAGGATCATTGTGATGAAATCGCCATGATTGCCGAATCAGGCAAAATGGAACTTCCCGGATTAACAGAAAAGATTTAAAAGAGGAAAAATTAGCCAACCTGGCGTTTCTGGAAAAGGGCGATTGCCGCAAAAAGGATGCCCGATATATACAAAACAGCATAATAGAATCCCATAAAAATGTAATCGAGAGGAACCTCCCTTTCCTCATAGATGGCATCGCTGACCCAGAATGTCTGGAGATTGGGGATTAATACTGATCCAATTTTGGCCCAAAAATAATCATCGGCAAATCGCCCGAAGACCCAGTCACTGATGAGTCCGAGCAGAAAAAATCCCACACAGCACAGCAGGGTAAATATGACATTCATGCGTGTCGAAAACAGGACGGCCAGAGCGACCATAATTAAGATGGCAAAAAGGAGCAAAACGGATGCATATATATCAAATATATGAAATCCGTTCTGCGATGGGTTTACTTTCCAATCCCGATCTACAAAAACGAGAAACAGCAGCGAAACACTGGCAAATATTGCCCCGGTGACAATTGCAGAAGCTGAAAAGTTCCATTCATAAAAATAGTTTAATACAGCACTTATAAGTATTGTAGCCAGACCTGCTGCGGTGGCGGCCGCAATGACCGGCCAGTCCGGCTCATCGCTGGCGGTTTCGAGAACCCCGTGCCTGACGGCCATGAGCATTGCGGCCGTCAGAAGATAATGAGCTAAAATCACAGTTCCGGCCACCCCCAGAAACTTGCCGAATATAAAAAGAGACCTGGGGATTGGCTTGGAAAGGACCGTTGTGATGGTGCCGGTCTCAATTTCCTCGGTTACCGCTCCTGTGGCTGTAAAAACAGCAATGAACAAACCCGCCAAAAAAAGCGTAGAAAAAGCTAATTCGCGCAGGAGTTTGACATCTTCATCGAGCGTATACATGCTGATGGAGGGCGCCAGAAGGAGCAAAAGGAGGGCGGACAGGATAATAATGATATAAATGGGCTGTCGAAGGGTTTCAAGGACCGTGTTTTTCGCAATTGTGAGCAGTCTTAAGAGCACGTTTTTTGACCTTTTTAAGAAAGTTTGACAGTTCCCATTTCGGCTTCATCTTATAGAAATCGATAAAATTGTAAAGCCGAGAGTTGCGTTATCGGGAAAATTTACTATATATATACATTTTTAGTCAAGTAAAGTTCAGTAATTATCTTGTTTACTTAACCTTAAGGAACCGGAAAAAATGGCGGATTCATCCAAGCGAGCCCAGAACATATCTCTGTTTGGGCTTATCCTAAGTCTTGTCTTTTTTGTAACAACACTGGTTCTTGCTGCATTTCTTCAGTCGCCCATGTTATATATCCTGAGCTGGCAGGTATTAAGTACTCTGCTGATCTGGCTGGTTCTGCTGATCCAGTTTTTTCACCGCTGTCGGGCCGAACAGGAGAAACTGGATATGGACCAGCTTTCCCGGGCCCATGAAAAACATACGATTTTTGAAGGTACGGACAGCCGGATCGAACTTTTTGCCGTAGCCCAGAAACGGCTGGTCCTGCTGGAAAAATGGTTTCTTCCCATTGCGGGTCTGGCGATTGCGATTTTTCAGATTGTGTTTGGAATTTTCCTGATTCGCTTCGTTTCCGGCCAAGGCCAGGAATCTACGCTTCGCTATCCGCTGCTCGGTTCGGCGGTGCTTGTGCTGATCTCCTTTTTCAGCTTCCTGATCAGCCGCTATGCTACCGGGCTGAGCGGTACACTGATCTGGCGTCCCCTGCGGGCCGGGGGCAGCAGTCTTTTGGCGACTTCCATCCTTGGCTTTGCGGCGGCCGTTGCCCTGGCGTTTGCTCAATACAAGTATGATTTCGGAGTGGTCGGACTTCACTGGATCATTCCCATTTTGCTGATTCTACTGGGAAGTGAGACCGTTATCAGCACGGTGTTTGATATTTATCGTCCCCGCGTGGCGGGCCAATACAGCCGGGCCTCCTTTGACAGCCGGCTACTCGGATTGATCAATGAACCCGGCGGAATTTTACATACCGTTGCCAGTACCCTGGATTATCAATTCGGTTTTCAGGTTTCCCAGACCTGGTTTTACAAACTGCTTGAAAAAGCGATCCTGCCGCTGCTTCTTTTTATGATTGTCACGATTTATCTGTTCAGTTGTGTGGTTATTGTCGGTCCCGGTGAGGGAGCGGTTATCGAACGGCTCGGCTCGGCGGATCCGGAAAGGGGCGGCCGCGAGGTAGGACCGGGGTGGTCCTGGAAGTGGCCGTGGCCGTTTGACAAGGCCTATATTTATCCCATGGAAACGATTCAACAGGTCAACGTGGGATTTGTCGTTGATGAAAAGGAATCGAATAAACCCCTGTTATGGGGTGAAAAGCATTATAAAGAAGAATACAAACTGCTGGTTGCCGTAGAGACGGGAGGACGAGGAGAAGAAACCGGCGGGGCCCCGATCAGTTATGTCATTGCCAATATCCCCGTCCACTATAAAATCCGGGATTTGGAAAAATACCTGTATGTACACAAGGATGCCCCAGCCATGCTGGAGGCCATTTGCTATCGGGAACTGGCGCGCTATGCGGCCAGTGCAAAAATAGAACCCGATGAAGAGGATCTTCTGCAGGACGGGCCCAAAAGTTTGCTTGGGGCGGGCCGCAAAGAAGCCGCAGAGACTCTGCAAAATCGTATTCAGCATGCCGCCGACGAGGCGAACTTGGGTGTGGAGATTGTGTTCCTCGGTTTGCAGGGGGTTCACCCTCCGCCGGAAGTGGCCCCCGATTATCAGGCCGTTGTGGCGGCCGTGCAGAAACAGCAGGCCACCATCCTGAACGCCCAGGCCGATCGCAATAAAATGCTGACGGAACTGGCCGGATCTCTGGAGGAGGTGGATCGATTGTATTCCTATGTAGAGCGGCTGTCTCAAGTCCAGCGGGAAGCCAACGCGGCCCTGACGACCGAGGAGATCAAAACGCAATTGCAGGAGGCCGTCAGTAAGGCCCAGGGAAAAGTCTACACCACCCTTCGAAGAGCAGAGGCCTATGCCTATGAGCGTATTTCCCGGTCGCAGGGAGAAGGGCTTCGCTTCGACGGCCAACTCAAGGCCAACCAGGCCAGTCCGTTGCTGTTTCAGCATCTTCAGCGGCTGTTGGTTCTGCAGGAAACGCTGCCTGAGATCAGGAAATACGTGGTCGTTTCCGATGATGCCGATCAGGAGATTTTCCTGTTCGATTTGAAGGAGCCGATGGCCACCGGTCTGCTGGAAAAAATGGAAATGGATTCTATCGTGCAGGACTAATTCGTGTCCGTTACTTTTACTCATAAGGAATGGTTGCAATGAAGAACGTTTGGGGACTTATTTTTTTACTGCTGATCCTGGTCGTACTTGGATTTGTAGCATTTACGTTCCAGGTCCGTCAGACCGAAAGCGTCCTGGTCACCCGTTTCGGAAAACCGGTACGCTCGATTACGGAGCCGGGCCTGTATGGACGCTGGCCTATCCCGATCGAACGGGTTCACACGTTTGATTCACGCAGTCGGCTGCTGGAAGTCACCACGCAGGAGACCTCCACAGCCGGGGGAGAGCCGATCATCGTGGTCAGCTACCTGATCTGGCAGATCGGCGATCCGCTGCTGTTTTTAACGTCTGTTCAGGATCCGACCGGGGCTGAGGAAAAATTGAAAGTGCTTTTGCAAAATGCGCAAAACTCCGTGATCGGCGGTCGTGCGTTTAATGAGTTTGTCAATACCGATCCGGAGAAGATTCGCTTTGCGGAGATCGAAACGGAAATCACCGCTGCGCTGAAGCAGCAGGCGGCCGACAGTTACGGGGTTGATATTCGGCTGGTCGGCATCAAGCGTCTGATGGTGCCGGAAAAGGTTACCCAGGATGTTTTTGAGCGAATGAAGGCGGATCGAAAAGTTAAAACCGATACGATCTTGGCTGCCGGCAATGCGGAAGCCGACCGGATTCGCAGTGATGCCGATGCCAAGCAAAAAGAGCTGCTGGCGGTGGCGGAAAGCCAGGCCCAGGCCATACGAGGCGCCGGAGACGCCGAAGCGGCCCGCTACTATAAAGAACTGGAAGCCGACCCGGAACTGGCCATGTTCCTGCGTGACCTGGAAGCCCTGAAGGCCATTCTCAAGGAACGGACGACCCTGATTCTCGGGACCGATGTCGAACCGATTCAGCTTCTCAAGGAACTGCCGAAACTGGAACCCAAACAGCAATAATTTCAGCGGGATACAAAGAACCCATGGACGAATCACATATTCACGAAAGCCAGACAGAAGAGCGGATGCTTCCGGAATCCTCGGATCTGGATGCCGGGCAAAAATCGCTGGCCGATGCCTTGCGGCTGAGCTTCGGTATCCTGAAACTGATTATGCTGGCGGTGATTGTATTGTTTCTGGCCAGCGGATTTTTCAGCGTCGAACCCAACGAGCAGGCGCTCGTTCTGGTCTTTGGAAAAGTGCAGGGGCAGGGGGCCGGCCGGATTAAAGAACCGGGATATCACTGGACCCTTCCCGAGCCGATCAGCGAAGTCGTTCGAATCCCCGTCAAAGAGGTCCAGAGTCTTTCAATTCGGTCATTCTGGTTTTTTGAAACCGAGGCCGAACGGCTTGCCGGCGGGAGACGCTATGCGGCCGGCGGACTGAACCCCATTCGGGACGGTTATTGCCTGACCCGCAATGACCTGCTGACTGAATTGAAAGGATCGGACTACAATATTGTGCATTCCCTGTGGACTGTTACCTATTCTATTGGTTCGCCGGTCCGCTTTTTTGAGCATGTATATATGGAAAGCCGAAAGCCCGGCGAATCCTTTATGGAAGTGGCCTCGCGAACGGTCGACCCGATGATTGAAAGCATCGCTTCGGATGCGATTGTGGCGACCCTGGTCACCTACAGCATTGATGATGCCATTCGCAGCCACATCGGTATTGCTAATGGCGTCAAAGAGCATCTGCAGCGGAAACTGAATGCGATTGAAAGCGGGATTCAGATCGATGACGTGCGCATCAACCGGATTACCTGGCCGCTTCAGGTGGACGACGCGTTTCAGGCCTCCAGCCAGGCGGTTAACAAAAGCCAGCAGTCGATCACCGATGCCCGTGCTTACAAGGAAAAACTGCTGACCGATACGGCCGGACCCCGCGCCGAATCGATCCTTGATTCCCTTAAAGATTCGACCCTTTCGCAGGCCCAAAAAGAACAACTCGTATCCCAACTGGGCGGTCGTGTGCAGGGTGTCATCGCGGAGTCCCGGGCCTATCGAACCCGTGTGGAACAGGATGCCAAGGCGGCGGCGGACTATTTGAAGAGCTTGCTTCCGGAATACCGGCAGCGGCCTCGGCTTGTCCTGCAGAAAATTTACCAGGACGCCATCGAAGAGGTCCTGCTCAATGTGGATGAAAAAGTGTTCGCACCGCCCGGAGATGAGAACAAGGGGCGGGAGATTCGAGTCCTGATCAGCCGGGATTTGGCGAGTCCCCGAAAACCGGCTGATTCAGAAAAGCAATAATTCCTTAATACTGAGAGAGTTGGATGGCACATACGCACATTGGAATTAAGAGTACCGAAATGGGACACGGACATGACCATGCCCACGGGGAAGATCTGCTGCTTCGGCATCACTCGCACGGAAAGCAAACCCAGGTGAATTTGGCGGTCCTCGGCACGCTGACCGGGGGGATTCTCCTGCTGAGCAGCTCGCTGTCGCGTTTTCGCTGGCTGTATGGTCCCGGCGATTTGAGCGAGCTGGTTGCCATGGCAGGGGCTGTTTTGCTGGGCCTTCCGGTCATCTGGCATGCTGCTAAGGGAATGATCAAAGGGCACATGCACATGGATGAGCTGGTGGCTTTGGCGATTATTGCCGCCCTGGCCACTGGACAGTTTTTTGAGGCCGGTGTTGTGGCCTTCATTATGCTGCTGGCAGAACTCATGGAGACCCGAACGGCCCTTGGGGCTCGCGCCGCGATTGAATCCCTGATCAAGCTGACTCCTACTACGGCATACCGGCTGGATGAAGGGGGCACAGAGACGGAAGTCAAGGTCAGCGAACTGAAACAGGGAAATATCGTCCGGGTTCGTCCCGGTGATAATATTCCCGCGGACGGATCGATTCGGGAAGGTCTCAGTTCCGTCAATGAAGCCACGATTACAGGCGAGTCGCTGCCCGTGGATAAGGTTGTCGGTATGCAGGTCTTTGCCGGCACAACCAACCTGACCGGGGTTCTGGATATCGAGGTGACCAAGGCCGGTGAGGATACCACGCTGGGCAAGGTACAGCAGCTTATTATCGCGGCCGAAAAAACACAGCTTCCCATCATGCGGATGATCGACCAGTATGTAAAATGGTATCTGCCGACCATCCTGATGATCGCCCTGATTGTGTACTTTTTTACAAAAGATTTCAACAAAACAATCTCTATCCTTGTGATTTCCTGTCCGTGTCCGATTATCATGGCTACGCCCACCGCGATGGTGGCGGCCCTGTCAGCGGCGGCACGGCTGGGGGTGCTGATTAAAAATGTTTCTCTGCTCGAGATTGCCGGCAAAATTACCGCTGTGGTCTTTGATAAAACCGGAACGCTGACGACCGGCCAGTTGTATGTGACTAAGCTCGAACCGGCCGCGGAGGTCGAGCCGGCCGAACTGCTGGCCCTGGCTGCTTCTGCTGAGCAGATGAGTAAACATCCGGCCGCCCGGGCGGTACTAAACCTGGCGCGGGAGGCGAATGTAAGTTTCTCGCGGGCTTCGGAGTTTCAGGAAACTCCGGGCAAAGGGGTTACGGCCGCCATTGACGGAAACCGGATTTTAGTCGGCCGGGATACTTTTCTGGCTGAACACGGGATTGATGTGCATACCGTCGCTGACCCGTCGCTGCATGAGGAACAGGGTTTCAGCACCCTGTATGTCTCTAAAGGAAATCGGTGCATCGGCTGGATCGGCCTGCAGGATAAAACGCGGCCGGAAGCCCAGCAGGCGGTCAAGGAATTGTTTGATGCGAAAATACGCCGGATCACAATGCTGACCGGTGACCGGCGAGATGTGGCCAACCGCGTCAGCGGGGAACTGGGCTGCACGGATTACAAGGCCCAGTGCCTGCCGCATGACAAGCTGGCCGTGGTCGAGAAGATTCGCAGCGATGGACATATCGTAGCGGTTGTCGGCGATGGCATCAACGATGCCCCGGCCCTGGCGGCGGGAGACCTTGGGATCGCGATGGGAGCGGCCGGAAGTGATGTGGCAATCAACTCGGCTTCGATTGCCCTGATGAGCGACGACCTTCGTCGGCTGCCGTTCCTTGTGCACCTGTCACGCAAAACACGAACAGTGATCAATCAGAATCTGCTGTTCGGGGCTTTGTTTATTCTGTTTGGTATGCTCGGAATCATGATCGGCTGGATTCAGTTAATTCTGGCGGCCGTGCTGCACCTGGTCGGAGCACTGGTGGTTATATTCAACAGTGCCCGGCTGGTTCGCTACGGAGAGCATCTCCAACCCCACGGTCCGGTGGCCGGCGGTCGGCAGGACCCTGTCCGACGGGAGTAGTGCTGCCTTTCGATGACAACAGGTAAAAATCAAAAACCAGCGGGGTACGCATGGGAATATCCGAAAGTCAATATGCGATTGAAACGATCAAGCTGAACAAGATCTTTCCGGACTGGTGGGGCAGGGCGCGGGTGAAGGCTGTGATCGATCTTGATCTGAAGGTATATCCCAATGAAATTTACGGCTTTCTGGGTCCGAACGGATCGGGCAAAACAACCACCATCAAAATGCTGCTGAACCTGCTGCATCCGACCAGGGGCCACGCCTTTGTGCTGGGCGGGCAGAGTACCGATCCGGCTATTTCCAGAAGAATCGGCTATTTGCCTGAGGAGTCGTATCTGTATCGCTATCTGACGGCCCGGGAAACGCTTGATTTTTACGGACGGATTTTTGGGTTGCCTTCGGCTGTGCGAAAAGATCGCATTGACACCCTGCTGGAGATGGTCGGGCTTGCGGGTATGGGCAATCGACGGGTTGGTACATATTCAAAGGGAATGATGCGGCGAATCGGACTGGCCCAGGCGCTGATTAATGACCCGGATCTTTTGATTCTGGACGAACCCACTTCCGGCCTGGATCCAATGGGCACCCGGCAGATTAAGGATCTGTTGGTGGAACTGGGCCAACGGGGAAAAACCATTCTTTTGTGCAGCCATCTGTTGGCGGACGTAGAGGACGTCTGCGATCGTATTGGGATTCTGTATGGCGGACAGATGCAGGTCGAAGGGCCCGTGCGTCAGCTTCTTCAGCATCGCGATGAGACCCAGATTCTCGCCGGTTCGCTGCAGCCCCGAACGCTTGAAAAGATCGAAGCGATCATCCGGGAAGACAGCTCATGGGTCGAAGTCAGCTCCCCTATGGATAAACTGGAGACCTATTTTGTCAATATTGTCAGCCGAGCCCGTCAGTCCAAGGCCCCGACAAGCGGGGCCGAGGCCGGTACAGGCGTAAAGGGATTTCTTGCCGGGCAGGTCAGGGAAAAAGCTCCCGAAAAAGAAGTACTGGATCGGCTTGTTTCTGCCTCGATGAGACCTCCGTCACCGGAGCCGGATACGCGAACTGAGAAGGCTTCTAACGCGGCGGAAAAAGCCCGTCCGGGAAAAAAAGAGTTGCTCGATAAGTTGTCAAAAACATCGCTGGAGTCCGCGGAATCCGTATCCGAGACGACCAAGCCGTCGCCTGCACCGTCTCCGGAGCCGCCCAGGCCCGTGCGCAAAGATCTGCTCGAAGAATTGATTGATCGGGGCCGGAAATCGGATGGCCGGACCGAACCGACGGACTCGTCGGATGCGGAAGGAAATACCCATGCGTAATATTTGGGCGGTTGCCAACAATACAATCGCACAGGCGGTTCGTATGAAAATTTCCGCCGTGGTTATTCTGCTTTTGCTGATATTGCTTCCGATGATGAGTGTAATCATGATCGGTGATGGGACCCTTATGGGTAAACTTCAGAGTTTTTCCAGTTACGGGATCAGTCTGGTCAGCTTCCTGCTGTCGCTTCTTACCATTGCGGTGGCCTGTTATTCGCTCAGTACCGATTTGCGAAGACGGACGCTGGATCTGGTCATCACCAAGCCGATTCTTCGCTACCAGATTGTGCTTGGGAAGTTCCTCGGCGTATCACTGCTGAATCTCCTGTTGCTGGCGGCCTTTGCCGGTATTGTATATGGGCTGACACTGGCCATCCCGTCGCTGACGAATGCCGAGCCGGTTGAACGGGCCCGGGCCCAGGCGGAATTTTTTACCGCCCGCAAAACTGTGCCGATGAAAATGGATACCGAATCCATGAACCAGCGGGTTCAGCAACGACTTGAAAAACTTGAAAAAGAAGGACAATTACCTGAAAACATGACCCGGTTGCAGGCTCGTTCCGTCCTTATGGAGCAGGAACAGACAGCGGCTAAATCAGTCGAGTTAGCCGCTGTCCGGGAATGGGATTTTCAGAAGGTTCACATCCCTCCGGATCCGAATGCGGTTCTCTTTATTCGCTATAAATTTGAAGCCGTTCCCGAGCCGCCGAATTCCGAAGTCTTTGGGCAGTGGCGTATCGGAGATTTTCGTCAGTTTCAGACGGCGGACCGACGGTTCATGACGCCGATTTATGGTTTTGAACGGTCGGATTCCGTTCGGGATGTACATGAGTTTACAGTTCCGGCAACGGTGGTTGCGGAAGACGGATCGGTGACAGTCAGTTTTTACAATTCGCCGGAAATGAATTTTTCAACCATCATTTTCAGCCAAATGGAATTGCTATACAAAGTCGGTTCTTTCGGCATGAATTTTTCTCGCGTGGTGCTGCTGGTTGCGATCCGACTGGTGTTTCTCGCAGCGATGGGTGTTTCCCTGAGCACATGGCTTTCCTTCCCGGTTGCCGTCCTGTGCAACATATCCGTGTTTTTTGCAGGGCTGGTTAACACCTTTTTCATGGATGCCATCGACGGCATCGGGGCTTTTATGGGCCTGATCTATCAATTTACAATCAAGTGGTTTTTGTATATTATTCCCCGCTTTGACGGTCCCTACAGTCCGGCCGGGTATATTGTATCCGGCGAAGTCTTGCCTTGGTTGTTTCTGGGCAAGGCGTTTCTGATTACCATTGGAATTCAAATGACCTTGTTGATCGTAGTGGGGATTTACATTTTTCGCCGACGTGAAATCGCCAAAGTGACGGTATGAGGCAGCGATAGAAACATGCGCTGGAAAGACAACGGAATCATCCTGATTTGCCTGCTTCTGACAGGTCTCCTGCTGACGGGGGCCTTTCTGCTGCAGCCGTCCATCCACCAGTCCCGTGAGGAACTGGGGTTGGTGATGAATGAGCCCGTTGAGAATGCGCCCCCCTCGCTGGCCTTTGCGACCGTAGCTATGGGAGCTTTCCGCGGGTTGGTGGTGGATATTCTCTGGATGCGAGCCGATCATCTCAAACAGGAAGGCCGGTTTTTTGACGCCAAGCAATTGGCCGAGTGGATTACAATTCTTCAGCCGCGGTTTGGAAAAGTCTGGAGTTTCCACGCATGGAACATGGCTTATAATATCTCCGTGGCAATTCCCAATACGCAGTGCGATGAGCGATGGCGATGGGTCCGAAACGGGTATGAGCTCCTTCGGGATCGGGGGATTGAAATCAATCCCAATGACATCTACCTATATCGTGAACTCGGCTGGATTTTTCAGCATAAAATTGGCGACAATCTGGACGACTGCCATCGGTATTACAAAATGCAGCTTCTTCTCGAAATGCGTCCCTTGCTCGGAGAAAAAACCAATGAAGCCTTTGAGCAACTGGCCGCGGCCCCGATGGATCTTGCCGAAGTGCTGGCGGATCCGGATGTGGCCTCTCTTATCGAGGCGCTTCAGCAGGTCGAGCCGAAATTCAAAAACAACGATTCGCTGGTCGATAACTTTTTGACCCTTCGCCAGCAGCCGCAGACATTTCCTCGGGCTGCATTTGATGTGATCGATGCCTTTCGCGGAAAACCCGGCCTGAATAAGCTGGATGTTTTTGCCCGTGCCCATGTTCTTCGCAGAACCTCGAAAATGGACACGCAACTCATGCATCGCATCAATCAGGAATTCGGCCGCACGTCCTGGGAAGATCCCAACGACCGACATCCCATCAATTGGGAACACCCGGCCGCTCATTCCATTTACTGGGCCTTTCTGGGGCTTGAAAGGGCCTCGCGGCCTGAGCAGTATCGGGTGGATGAAAAAAATACAGATCGGATTGTATTCCACAGTCTCCAGCAGTTATATCGAAGCGGCAACCTGATTCTTTATACTACGCCGGAAAAGAAATCCACGATTTTTGTGCGGCCGGATCCGCGGATGTTTACCGCCTGCGACCAGTCCTGGCGAAATATTATTGAGAAGTACGAAGTGCTCGAAGACGGCAATCCGAAGGCCGTGCGAGGGGGGCATAAGAATTTCCTTGAAAATGCCATTATGTCCATGTATCAGGCAGGTCGAGAACAACGGGCCCGCGAAATTTATAATGAACTGCGGCGACTTTATCCGCGGGATGATGCAGGCATGATTCGGAACGAATACAAACTGCCCTTTGCTGAGTTTATTCGATATCGCTTTAAGAAAGAAATCGAAGGACTGGGGGCTGACGATGCGACTGAAGCCGTTATTTTCCGTCTCCAGGATGCCTTTTTCTACTTTGCCATTCAGGAAGACAACGAGGCCGCAGGGAGGGAAAAACTGGCTCAGCAGATTTACGACTACTACAAGGAGGAAATCGGGGGCGATGTTCCGGATCGTCTGGGTCTGCCGCCCATGGAATTGATTCGTTATACGGCCTTCCGCGATTTTATGCAGGATCCGCAATATCCCTCTTCGTTGAAAATGAATCTCGTGGGACGGATTCAGGTGGAACGGCCGGATCTGTTTCAAAAACTCCAGGAGCAGGAACAGTGGTTTATGGATCAGATGCGCCAGATCCAGCAGCAGAGATCGGTTCCCTGACATTTCTCTTGAAGTCGTCAAAGAATTCTTGCCTGCGTGTCTTTTTTTGCATACACTGAGTCTTGTATGCGGTCTGTGGCTAATCTCATCAACGGGAGAGGTATGAACGTCGATCAAATACTTGGAGAACTGACTGATTCCCAGCGAAAAGCGGTGCTTCATCGGGATGGTCCTTTGCTGGTTTTGGCCGGACCCGGCAGCGGAAAGACCCGCGTCATTACCTGCCGTATCGCTGCGCTGATTCATTCCGGCGTTTGGCCCTCACAAATCTGCGCCATTACGTTTACCAATAAGGCCGCCGAGGAAATGCGTCAGCGGGTTCTTTCCTCCGGTGTACCCGCCGGCTGCCAGGTCAGTACTTTTCATTCGCTCTGTGTCCGCATTCTCCGCCGTTATGGCCGGTCCGGTGGCATTGAGCCCTCGTTCAGCATTTACGATGAATCAGACCAAATTCGCTGTATGAAAGAGGCCGCTGCTGACTGCCAGGTGTCTGCCTCCAATTTTACACCGGCCCGACTTCTGCATTTTGTATCGCGGCTGAAAAACGACCTTGAAGACGAGGAGACCTTTGCCGCCAGAGCCGATGATTTTTTCGGCAAAACCGCCGCCAAATGCTATATCCGATATCAGCAGATTCTTCGACGCAATCAGGCGCTGGATTTTGACGACCTGCTGGTTCGCACGGCCTTTCTGCTGCGTGATTTTCCAGACATTCGTGAAGAGTTGAGCAACCGCTTTCGTTATCTTCTGATTGACGAGTATCAGGACACCAACCATGCCCAATATCAGATTGCTCGCGGCCTGGCCATGGCCCATAGCAACATCTGCGTCACCGGGGATCCGGACCAGTCCATTTACCGCTGGCGTGGGGCTGATATCGGTAATATTCTTGCTTTTGAGAAGGACTGGCCCAGTGCTGTCGTGGTCAAACTGGAGGAGAATTTCCGTTCCCAGCCGAAAATTCTGAAAAAGGCCGATCAACTGATTGCCTCCAATCAGCGGAGAAAAGCCAAGGTTCTGATTCCTACTCGGCCCGAAGGCGAGGAAATCATCATTCGTGCCTGTGCGGACGAGAACCGCGAAGCGGAGGAAGCCGCACACGATATTCTTGATCTGCTTTCCCGCGGCACTGGGCCGCAGGATGTTGCTGTTTTCTATCGGGTTAACGCCATGAGCCGTGCTGTCGAGGAGGCCTTTATACGGAGCCGGATTCCCTATCAGATCATTCGGGGGGTTGAATTTTATGCTCGTAAGGAAATCAAAGACCTGATGAGCTACTTGAAGCTGATTGTCAATCCGGCCGATAACGTGGCCTTTCTGCGGGCGGTGGGAACCCACAGCCGCGGTATTGGCGGAAAAACCCTTGAACGTCTGGGAGAGTTTGCCTCGCGGCAGGGGTTGTCCCTGCTGGAAGCGGCCAAACAGGCCGTTCGTATTGAGACAATCGCCCGCGGGACACAAGTCCGGCTGGCCGAGTTTGGCCGGTTTTTTGACCGTTTCAAGGCCGACGCTGAAGGCGAAGCGGCCGTGCTGATGGATTGCGTTTTTGCCGAAAGCGGGCTGGCGGACGCCCTTCGGGCGGCCGGGGATGAGGAAGCCATCGAGAACGTAAATGAGTTGATCAATGCTGCCGCCGAATATGACCGGGCTGTGGAGAACCCTTCGCTGCTGGACTATCTCCAGACGATTGCGCTTTACAGTGATACTGATGCGTACGATCCGGATGCGGGGCGGGTTTCGCTGATGACCCTGCACGCGGCCAAGGGGCTGGAGTTTGCGCATGTGTTTATCCTCGGACTGGAGGAGGGCATTCTGCCTCACCAGCGTTCGCTGGAGGGCGGCATGGAAGAAGTCGAGGAGGAACGTCGGCTTCTCTTTGTCGGGATGACTCGGGCCGAGGATCGATTGACGCTCAGTTATGCCCGGCATCGGGTTCTCCGCGGGCAGTTTCTGCGGACTGTTCCGTCGCCGTTTCTGTATGAAATCGGGTATGAAGGGGAACGGACCGGGTTTGACTTTGAGGATGACTGGGACCAGCCGGCCGATGACGGGACCACGGCCGATGTTTCGCAGGTTCCGAAAGGAGCACGCTTTACCGCTAATGAGCTGGTTGAACACACCAAATTCGGGCTGGGTCGTATCAAGGAATATCTCGACCTTGGAGAAGACAGCATTGTGGTTGTTCGATTCAACTCTGGCAAAACCAAATCGCTGATGGTAAAATACGCCAACCTGAGCCGGGTGCATTGAGGCCGGCCGGGGATTGATTTTGACGGATATGAAACTTACCGGAGACTGATGATGGCTGACGCAAAGATTGGGTTTTACTATAAAAATGTCTGCGAAGATGTGATCGGCGAGGAGCATGGTATTACCCCGCAGCAGTTTGATGAGATGGCGCAAGAAACGGCTGCGGCGACTGAAGAGGTCAACCGTCATCGGGAGGAAGGGCTGATCCCCTATCGTGATCTGCCGTACAATGAGGCGTATCCCAAACAGGTCAAAGAGGCCGCGAAAGCCATCTGCGGATCGTGTGAAAACTTTGTCGTTCTGGGCATCGGCGGTTCGGCGTTGGGTAATATCGCCCTGCAGACGGCCCTGAATCCGTATCTGTATAACCTGGACCCGAAGCAGCGAAAAGGACCTCGGCTTTTTGTTTTTGATAATGTCGATCCCATGCAGTTCGGCAGTTTTCTGGACTGGATTGGGGGGGGCCTGGACAAGACGATTTTTAATGTGATCAGCAAGTCCGGCCGTACGGCTGAGACGGCCGCGCAGTTTTTGATTATTCGCCAGATGCTGCTGGATCGGCTCGGTCCGGAAGGATACAAAAAGCAGATCGTGGCGACCACTGATGCCCAGGCCGGGACGCTGCGAACCATTACGGATGCGGCGGGATTTCATTCGCTGGAGGTGCCGGACGGGGTAGGGGGGCGTTTCAGTGTGCTCAGCCCGGTGGGTCTGCTCAGCGCCGCGGTATGCGGGATTGATATTGATGCGCTGCTGGCCGGGGCGCGGGCGATGGACAGACGCGTCAGCGAGGGGGACTTTTTTGCGAATCCGGCGGCGGTCAATGCCGCGATCCAGGTGCATTATTACTATCGGGGAAAGCCCATTTCAGTGATGATGCCTTACAGTTATGCCCTTAAGGATCTGTCGGACTGGTATCGGCAGTTATGGGCTGAGAGTCTGGGTAAATGCCGGGACCTGGACGGCAGGGAGGTGTTTGTCGGTCCGACGCCCGTTAAGGCCCTGGGTACGACCGATCAGCACAGCCAGGTGCAGCTTTACCGGGAAGGCCCCAACGACAAGGTTTATACATTTCTGCAGACGGAGCACTTCGGCCGGGACCTGGAGATCGGCTCCTGTCCTCCGGAGGCCCCGGAACTGGGTTATCTGGCCGGGTCGGGGATGGGCAAACTGCTCAACAGCGAAAAGCTGGCGACTGAATATGCCCTTGTCAAGGACCGGCGGCCGTGTTTGACGGTTTTGTTTGACCGGATCTGCCCGGAGACGATCGGTCAGTTTATCTACCTGTATGAGGTGACTACCTCCATCGCCGGGGTGCTGTTTCATATCAACGCTTACGATCAGCCCGCGGTGGAACTGGGTAAGGAAGCGACGTTTGCTTTGATGGGACGGGCGGGCTATGAGGAGCTGGCCGAGAAAATTAAGCCCTTTACCTGTCCGGATCAAAAGTTCGTGATTTGAATCGGGTGGAATTTCCTTGATATTGAGCTAAAAACGCGGATTTTTTTGGATTTTTAGGTATTTTTACTGACGCCAAGTTTGTCCATTCCTTTTCCTTTTTTGTCCGCTCTTTGTTCTGTTTTGTCCGTTTTTTATCCAAAAATTGCCGCTTTTTCTCCTGTTTTTTCCGAGTTTTGCCAGCGTTTAAATGCTGCCGAGAGAAAAGAAATGAGGAAACCGCCTTCGGCGGTGGCCGATTTTAAACCCCCTCCCCCTTTGTGTCAACCGATACATAG
>JAHDQI010000105.1 GCA_018433925.1 Phycisphaerae bacterium
ATTGGGCGCGGGTTTATTGCTCAGGTACACCATTCCTTCCACCGCACTCCACGGCTGCAAGACGACCGTTCCGGTCTGCTCAAATTCCCGGTCCGGGATCATCGCCCCGCCCGCCTCATGCAGAACCACCAGGCAGTAAGGCGCCTCCACCGGCGAAAGCTGAAACCGGCCCTCTTCGTCGGTTCGATCGAAAATGATCCCTGCCTCGTGATGTCGGACTTTGCCGTTATTAATTTGCAGGAAATAATTTTGATTGGGCACATAGACTTCCGCCAGGGCCGCCGGCTGCCCGTCAGGCAAAAGCACCACCCCTCCGGGCCCCTGCCCTCGGTATAGCACGATATCCTCCACGATCTCCGTTCCGTCATTTATATACGCACCGCTTTCCGCGGGCAGATACCCTTCCGCCTCAATCCGCACGGCCAGGCCGAGGTCCTGGTAATACAAGTTTTGTTCATACCTGCCGTTGTCGCCGCTCTTTTTTCTCATGGACTGCCATGTCGGGCTCTGCTCATTCCTCCAGTCAATCCCCTCGGTCATCGAAAACCGCATCACCGGAAATCCCGTTTCGCCGTCCAGCACCCGGCCGGTGAGTCGGCCCTCCGGCAGCATGACAACGGTGTACTCGGTCTGCTCACTGGCGGCCATGATAAATTTGTTGTACCTCGCATAGCCGCTTTTGCTGACGTAATAGTGGACCGCATCGGCCGGCAGATCCGTCAGCGCTGCATAGCCCTCTGCGTCGGTCTGGGCTCCGCAGCGGATCGTCCGCGCCGCCTGGTCGCCGCGGCCGTAGGTACGCCATTCGTCGCCTTCGACCCGGACGCCCTCGATTCCGTTGCCGTTGCGATCCACCACGCGCACGGTGACCGAATAACCCGGCTCCAGCTCAAAATTCACATCGCCAAGGGTTTCACTGACGGAAACCTCCCGCAGGTCCGGGGCGAAGCCGGCGGCCATGACGGTCAGCACCAGGTCGCCGGTCTTGCAGTTGGCAAATTCATACCGCCCCTGCGCATCGGTTTTCGCTTCTTTTTTACCGCTCCTGTGCCGGTCGGATTCCGTGTAAATCATGGCGCCCTCAATCGGCCGGTTTTCCGGATCGGTGACCTGCCCGGCGACGGTAACGCCTTGGCGCATCTGAATCACATACTGTTGCTGCCGCAGGGCCTCGATGTCCGGCTGAATGCTGTACCGCTGCGTGCTGACATACTCCGGATGCTCAACGGAAATGCCGAAGTCTCCTGTATCCAGATCGGCGGGAAAGGGGCTGTATTTCCATCGGCCCTCAGAGTCTGTGGCCAGGTCTTTGTTGTCGATAATGGGGGATTTACTATCAGATGCCGCAGAGGAATAAACACCAAACGACAATTTGACTCCCTCCAGCGGTTGTCCCTGCGTGGTCTCCACCCGGCCCCCTACGGTGAGGCCTTCTTTGAGGCGAACCTGAACCTGAAGGGGAATTTCCGGGTGGTTATACCAGGACAGCCGGATCCCGCTGTAAGGGGGGGTTCGAACTTCCACACGAAGATACGAAATATCAGGGTGATAATAGGCGATTTCGTACCGCCCGAACTGGTTGGTTTTTACCGTCGACGGAACCTCTGTTTTCGGACGAATCTGAATTTTCAATTCCGCGCCCGGAACCGGCTTGCCCGTTTTGTCATCGACCACCTGAACCCCCAGCACGCCGTCCCGCCAGTTATCGGCGTCGATTGCCTCCGGATCAAAAAAATCCGCTTCCTTGGCTTGGTCTGACGGCCGCCCGGACGCGGCATCGGGATCTTCGGCCGGTTTGGGTGTGCCCTCTGGAGTCCTGTCGCCGGGATCGGTTTGACGGAGGGCATTGGGATCGGCCGGATGCGATTCGGCTTCCTGCAGATGAGCCGCCAGTTGCAGCGCCTCGTCGGTGCCGATCTGCGCCAGGTAGTTCAGCACGGCCTGTTTGGTTTCCGGCCGGCCGGCCTTATACAAAACCGACAGCGCCATAATATTGCCCTTTTCAAAAAGCAGCTCGGCAATCTGAAGTTCCTGTTCAACGCTTTTTCGGATTTGCGTCGGCGTCGGCGCCGTCACTTCGTGTGCCTCTTCTTCGGAAGGTGAAAGCTCGATTTGCTGCCGAATGTCCGGGCCGGCAATTTCCTGCCGCGGCTGCTCCGGCGGCCGATCCCATAACCACAGCAAGCCCAGCAGCGCCCCGGCAATCACCACGGCCGCCGCCGCATAATACCAGCCGGGAACCGGCGCCGGTTTCGGCCCGGCCACCTTCCGCGCCAAAAAGGCCGCCGCCGCCCGGTCCGCCTTTTTTGTCATGTGCTCCTGCATGTGTCCGCCCCACTCGTTGAAAAGTCGATCTTGACGGGTCAGCCATTCCTCAAACCGCCTGCACTCCGGGCAACCCTCCAGATGCCCGGCAACCGGGGGCGTTTGTTCCTCCGGCTGCGCCGCGAAGAGCCGATCAATCAGCACATCCTGAATCTGCCTGCACGTCTCGTTCATCAATATTCCCCTTTCCGGAGAATCGTTCCCAGCCGTCCGATGGCTTCTTTCAGTTTGCGATAAATGCTGACCCGTGAAACCCCCAGCATCTCGGCTACATGATCCACCTTCCGTCCGTCATAATAATACAGCAGCAGCGGCGTGCGCAGTTCCCCCGGCAGGGCCGCTACCGCCTGCCGCAGTGCCTCATGCGGCGGGTCCGGCGTATCGCCGGCGGCCATCAATTCTTCTCGGATTTCAAAGCTCCCCAAAGTCCTCTTTTTCCGCCGCAGATAATTGACGCATTCATTCCGGGCAATGCGGCGGATCCACCCCTCAAAATGATCCGGCCGGCGCAGGGTTCGGATCTTTAAATAGCCCTTCAAAAAGACCTCCTGGGCCGTATCCTCGGCATCCGATGGGTTGCCCAGCCAGCCGGCACACAGCAGGTAAACCGAGGCATAATGCCGACGTATCAGCTCGGCATAGGCCTGTTTGTCGCCTGCCTGCGAGGCCTCCACGTGATTGTTTTGTATGGAACGGTTCAACCTGCGATCCTTATCCTTTCTATTCTATAGACACACACCGTCCTCAAAATTATCAACTTTTCGGGAAAATAACAGCGAAAGATCCGCCCGGGCGGCGGCAAATTCAGTTGCCAAATTCGCGGATTTCGCTACAATCGCGGTCATTCGTCAAGAATCGGATCGGAGGAATCGACAAGGAGCGATAGTATGCGGACTGACAGCAGGGGCTTTGACCGGATCCCCTCCCCTCAAGGCCGAATGATAAACCATATCAACGGGGCTATTCAGGCCATTGGGTTTCTGTTCTTTTTGGGGCTGGGTGTTGCGGCGCTGGTGTTTCTTGGGCAGGTTCCCCCGGTCCAACTGGCCGCGGCCGGGACGATGTTCTTTCTGGCAGCCGTCTGTTTTCTGGCCGTGCTGGAGGGCCGCCTTGAAGAGGCCCGGATCGGCCGCATTGAAGCGATCCTGAACGGAAAACGCGATGCCAAAAAACAATTCATCGAGGGAACCTGCGGCGGCCGAACGGTCGGCTTTGCCATCAGCACGGCCCCCACGCTGCAGTACGGCATCCCCATCGACGGCCGCCAGGCCCTGTCCGTCAAAGACACGCTGAAGACCTTTGCCGGCCGGCAGCTTCAGCAGGCGGGCCTGAGTCCGCATCGCCTGCTGATCGACGAAAAAACACTCGTCCTGTCCCGGCCCTTTATGATTGCCTTCCAGATCCGCCCCGAGCAGGTCACCCAAATTTACGAGATCCTCCTGAGCGCCAAAAAACACTATCTCGACCCGGGGGCATAAGAAGCGGGAATCATTAAAAAAACAAGGGAGAGCGGCAAAACGCTCTCCCTTTGTCTCAGAACGGCTCTTCTTTTATGAACGAAAGGCCCGCGCGATTGTGTCCTCAAGTGCGATAAACAAACTTCTACAGTGAGTTGCTTTCCGAGAAACAATTTCCGGATTTATGATCTTTAGTAATTCTGAAGCATGTTGTATTTTATGATAAGATCCTTTTTGTGTTTTCGAAGTAGCTTTTCTCAAGGCAGTGAATACGTCAGATTTTGAGACCCGCTCGATATCAGAAGCCCCGGGCAATGACCCCCTGTTAAAATTTTGGCCATAATACCGGATCAATGATTCACTATCCGCGAGAAACCAGGATTCCATAACTTGAACCATTAAATGGCTGGTTTGTCTGTATTGATGAGGATAGTACCCCCTCACTTTATCAGCCATAAAAAAAGAGGGCTCTTTGTTGACAGGCCCGTCCGCATCGATCAGAACAAAGCTCTGAGCATTAGGATAATAGCGAACGGCATTCAGGAAACCCTTAATGGTTTCTGTCGTACTGCCGGATACAATGATTGTCCATTTTAACTTTTTCGCCCTTGCCTGTGCAATGATCGACCGAAAAAAAACGCTGAATCCTTGCCTGAGTGACGCTTTTGTTTGTGCTTTATTGGAACTGCCCCCTTCTATATAAAGCCGGATTTCATCCATTAAGGATTCCCTCCTATTTCTCCCATCCTCCAGAGCTCTCCCAGTCTGTATTTCTCAAGCCAGGTTTGTAAACTCTCAGAATTCAGTCTTTTTAGCCCGGTTCCGTCATCATGATACTCACATACAAGAACGGATTCCGCGGGAAGCTCAGATACAAGTGAATCGGAATGAGTCGTTATAATTAACTGGGTTTTTTGGGATGCCTCCTTCAGCAATTTTGCGATAATGCTCAACATATCTGGGTGCAGCCCGATTTCCGGCTCTTCAATACAAATAAGGGGAGGCGGCGACGGATGACAAAGAATAGCTAAGATACAAATAAACCGCAGCGTGCCGTCAGACAAACGAGTGGCGGGAATGGGTTCTTTCAGCCCTTGTTCATGTAAAAACAATTGTACGGTGCCCCCGTGGATTTTCGTTGTAATATCTTCGGTTCTCCAGTGAAACTCTTTTAGGTAAGAAATTATGGTTTCTTTAATTTTGGGCCGATGTTGCAGGTCATTAATAACAAGCCCGAGATTATCGCCGTCGATTCGCAAAAAATCTTCCGGTAAATCAACCTTTTGCGGCATCCGGGGGGCAGTATACCTCCCGATATTCCATTCTCTATACAGCTTTATTTTCGTAAAACAATCGGCGATATAAGTCAGTTCCGGATATTGGTCCGGATCCTTTCTTTGCGACAAGACAGATTGATTGGGCACCAATTCTTCTCGGTGGAGTTTTCGTTCAAAGCGATCCGACGAATCACCCGCTCTTTGTTGAATATTTTTTCTGACACTTAAATAGGGTGTTCCATGATAATACCGATAAAAGAAAAAAACCTCATCCTGCTTCCCGATAGGTTTTTCGTTTTCTAAGATCTCATCAGTCAACTCAAATTTCTGCCCACTTTCCGTAAATTGTATTTTATATCGCAGGGGCAACGGTCCTTCCGGATAATGGACGATGACTTCAATGCTTGCCGGGGATTTCTTTGGAGAGGCACCTTTCCATAACCATTCACGAATGCCCCCTCCCTCTCGAATGGGTTCTATAATATCCCGAGGGGCAGCATGTAATATTTCTATCGCTTCTAAAAGATTGGATTTTCCTGAAGCATTGGGGCCAATTAAAACATTCAACGGTCCGAAGGAAAATTCTTTAGATTCGTTACCAAAGGAAAGAAAGTTGGTCAACCGCATTTTTTGAATGAAATTTTTTTGTTGATCCATTGCAATATCCAGCCGGGTTTTCTACATCACTTATCCTTAACCAATATCCAATAGTGAGGATAACATTTCCTATGTTAAGGTCAATTGATAAATTTAATCTGTTTTGTCCACACATGTTTTTATTTAAAAAAACAAGGGAGAGCGGCAAAACGCTCTCCCTTTGTCTCAGAACGGCTCTTCTCGTACGGGGCTTAGCGGCTTCCCGTTCCTGCCGGACGGTTTCGATCTGCCATGTATGCGATTCAGATCGGCATTTGCGGGTTTCGCTAAAAAGGCCTTTTGGGCCGCTTATTAAGAGCCGTTGATTTTGCTGCTCTTATATCGGCCGGGCCCCCCGCAACCCGTTAATAAAAATTGCGATCTCAGTACTGATACAGGCCTTTCCAGACCGGCCGGAGCCGGATTCTTATCAGACCCTCCAATTTTTTTCAATTTTTCTTCTCGCATTCGACCGCCGGAGGCGAGTAAAATGGCCTCGACATGGAGACAAGCCAGGATAAACATCCCGTGGCCCTGGTCATTGAAGACGATCCCGGCCATCAGCGGATCCTTGAGCTTCGCATCAAGCGGAGCGGCTGCGGCTGTGAGTGTGCCTTTGACGGCCGAACGGGGCTGGATATGGCCCTGAACCGGCGTTACGACATCCTTTTTATCGACATCAATATCCCCGACCTCGACGGCTTCATGGTCGCCTGCCAACTGCGCGAAAGCGGGCTGGCCGCTCCCCTGATTGCTGTCTCGGCCCTCAAACTCGAAGGCCTCGAAAAACAGGCCCTGGCCGCCGGATACAATGAATTTTACCGAAAACCCATCGAGCAGGACATGGTCCAGGGCATACTCGACAAATACCTCTTCAGCAAAAAAGCCGGTTCGGCCTCGGCTTCCTGAGCCCGGCGGCTCGCCCGCAGGCGCCCGTTGAAATCTGCTTGCTCTGCTCCGGCAAACCCGGTACGATAGCCCCTTTCAATAACATGACAGATCGTAACCGGAAACAAGACAATGACTTCCAAACAACCTGAATTTCGCCGGTACCTTGTACCGATCAATACGCTCTCAACGCCGCAGTTCTTTACCGACTGCCTGGTCATCGGCTCCGGCGTCGCCGGCCTCCGCGCCGCCATCGAGGCGTCCGCCGCCGGATCGGTCACCCTCGTCTGCAAAGGCACGCTGGAGGAGTCCAACACCTGGAACGCCCAGGGCGGCATCGCCGCGGTCCTCGGCTCTGACGACAGCTTCGACAACCACGTGGCCGACACCCTGGCCACCGGCGGCGGTCTGTCCGATCCCGATGTCGTCACCCAGGTCGTCACTGAAGCCCCCGCCCTCATCCGGGAACTGATCGAATGGGGCACTGACTTTGACCGGGTCAACGGAACCATCGACGCGACCCGCGAAGGCGGCCACTCCCGCGCCCGCGTCATCCACTCCCACGGCGACTCCACCGGACGCGGCATCGCCGAGGGACTGATCAAAAAACTCCGCGCCGCCGACAACATCACGGTCCTCGAGCAGTTTTTCGCCATCGACCTGCTGACCGGTGAGGACAACGAATGCCTCGGCGCCATCGGCTGCCGCGCCAACGGAAACCTCCAGATCATCTGGGCGGCGCGCACCATCCTGGCCACCGGCGGGGCCGGACGCCTCTACCGCGAAACCACCAACCCCGACGGCGCCACCGCCGACGGACTGGCCATGGCCTACCGCGCCGGGGCCGTCCTGCGCGATCTCGAATTCATGCAGTTTCATCCCACCACCCTCTACATCGCCGGGGCCTCCCGCGCGCTGATTACCGAAACCCTGCGCGGCGAAGGCGCCATCCTCCGCGACCGCGACGGCAACGCGTTCATGAAAGACTATCACCCCGAGGCCGAACTGGCCCCGCGCGACGTCGTCAGCCGCGCCATCCTCGACCGCATGTTGCGGACCGGCTCGACCCATGTGTATCTCGACATCCGCCACTTCGACAAGGCGCACTTTCAAAAACGCTTCCCCCTCATCAGCGAGCTGTGCGGCTCCTTCGATATCAACGTATCCAAAGACATGATCCCCGTCCGCCCCAGCGCCCATTACATGATCGGCGGCGTGCGGGTGGACCGGGCGGCCGCGACCAGCATCCCCAATCTCTACGCCTGCGGCGAGGCGGCCTCCACCGGCCTGCACGGCGCCAACCGGCTCGGCAGCAACTCCCTGCTCGAAGGGCTGGTCTACGGAAAGCTCGCCGGCAGCGCCGCGGCCGGGGACCTCCGCCGAAGAGACCCCCATCTGCACCACCGCTCGTTTGTCTTCGAGGTGCCCCACTCGGACCGAAGCCGGCTCGATACCGAGGACGTCCGCAACTCTCTCCGCGCCCTCATGTGGCGCAATGTCGGCATCACACGCGAACAGACCCATCTCATCGAGGCCCAGGAGATCATCCGCTTCTGGCAGCGATACGTCATGGACAAGGTCTTCGAGACCCCCTTCGGCTGGGAATGCCAGAACATGCTGACCGTGGCCCTGCTCATGGCCCGCGCCGCCGAAGCCCGCGCCGAATCGCGCGGTGTGCACTTCCGAAAAGACTATCCCAAAACCGACAACGACCATTTTCAAAAGCATATCGACCTGAGCTGAGCCGATTTAAAAAGGGCAAACTGGTCAGACCGGATCAAAAATAATCGGCCGAAAGATACGCGAAAATAAACCCAAACATGTCCGATCCTTATACTCCGGCCGGTTTTTGCGCGGCAGGTCCGCCTTCCCTGTTCCGCCGCCCTGCCCGTTTTGATACACTGTATGAAGAAAGCCGGGCAGACCGCCCTGCACACAAACAGGAAACAGACCGGCCCCGAAAACTTTGGGATAGAGAGGCAAAAAAATGAATCGACGCAATGCTTTCACGCTCATCGAACTGCTCGTTGTCATCGCCATCATCGGCCTGCTGCTGAGCATCATTATTCCCGCCCTCAAAATCGCCAAAGACAAAGCCAAAGACATCGTGTGCCTCAACAACCTCAAACAAATGGGCATCGCCTTCAAATTGTATGCCCAGGACAACCGCGATTTCGTCCCCCGCGGCAACGACTACAACCTGCCCTTCTGGCAGGATCTGTTTTTGCCCTATACCCAGGGCTATGAATCCGGCAGCGGTCAGTTCTGGAACGTCGGCGTGTATAACTGCCCGGCATACCCCGACTCGGAACAGATTGTCGACTACATCATCAACGCCTTCAAAACCCGGCCGCCCAACGAACTGTATGTGCCGGGCACGGCCGCTCAATACGAGGCCTCCAAACCCTCCCGGCTGAGCCGGGCGGTGTCCCCTTCGCAGTATATCTACATCGCCGAGTACGAAGACCGGCGCCCCAACAAGCTGGACAATTTTGAGAAAAACTGGATCAAGGTCATTTCCGAAAAAGACGACTGGTCCACCATGATGAACTATATCATCATGTATGATATCTGGACCGCCTCGCATCTGCCCGCGTTTGATCCGCCCCGGCTGGACAGCGACGGATACAGCTTTCGCGTCGCGCGGGCGCGCCACCGAAAAGAAGGATCCATGAACCTCTTCCTCGACAGCCACGCCGAATGGCTGCACTATACGGACAACACCCCCCTGAAATGGAACGTCCGCGGCTGGGAGGAATAAGCCCGCCCGCCCCGTCCGCACAACCGTCTGCCCCATCGAGCAGGCCCGGTAGAAAATCTGCCGAACGGCCCCCGGTAATACTTGCGTTCCGCGCGCCGCCCCGTTACAATCCCCCCGAATCGTCGTGACTCAAGGAACCACAGGAGCCGCCATGAAAACAAAATTCGCCGCCGTGATCTCACTCGTCGCCGTCTGCATCCCCCTGGCCGCCTGCGCCCCTGAACCGTCCCTCGGCCTCTTTGAAGCCGCCTGCGACATCGGCGAAACCGGCCTGACCGGCGCCGCCCAATACGACCCCAAAACCGACACCTACCGCCTGTCCGGCAGCGGCGAAAACATCTGGTACCACAGCGACGCCTTCGGCTTCGTCTGGACACGCGCCGACGGCGATCTCGAACTGACCGCCCGGGTCGAATGGGTCGGCGACGGTCACGAGCACCGCAAAGCCGGCTGGATGATCCGCCAGGATACCGACGCCGACTCGGCCTACGTCGATGCCCTCGTCCACGGCAGCGGCATGACCGCCATGCAGTTTCGAAAACTCAAAGACGGCCCCAGCGACGAAGTACAGGCCGGCCTGAAAGCCCCCGCCCGCATACGGCTGACCCGCCGCGGAAACCTCTTTTCCATGTCCGTCTCCGAAGACGGCCGCGATTATGAACCGGTCGGCTCCGTGATCCTCAACCTGACCGACCCGGTCTACGTCGGCCTGGCCGTCTGCTCCCACGACAACGCCGCCCTCGAAACCGCCGTCTTCAAAAACGTCACCCTCAAAAAGCGGACCCCCATCCCGGAGGAAAACCGTATGCTCCGAAGCCGTCTCGAAATCATGAACATCCAAACCGGCCGTCGCCGCGTCCTCTACGCCGACAACACCCATTTCGAGGCCCCCAACTGGTCCCCCGACGGCAAGACGCTCCTGTTCAACCGCGGCGGCAAGCTCTACACCCTGCCCGCCTCCGGCGCCGCGCCGCGACAGCTCGATACCGGCTCGGCCGGCCGATGCAACAACGACCACGGCTTCTCTCCCGACGGCAGACACATCGCCATGAGCGCCCACGACGAAAACGACCTCTCCCGAATCTACATCCTGCCCGCCGAAGGCGGCACACCCCGCCTGCTGACCCCCAACGGCCCCTCCTACTGGCACGGCTGGTCCCCCGACGGAACCACGCTTGCCTACTGCGCCTTGCGCAACGGACAATTCGACATCTACACCATCCCCTTCGCCGGCGGCCCCGAAACCCAACTGACCGATACCGGCGCCCACGACGACGGACCCGAATACGCCCCCGACGGACGCACGATCTACTTCAACTCCGACCGAGAAGGCCCCATGCTCCTCTGGAAAATGAACGCCGACGGCAGCCGCCCCGAACCGATCACCTTCGACGACATGTACAACGACTGGTTCCCCCACCCCTCCCCCGACGGCAAATGGATCGTCTTCCTCTCCTACGATGAGAGCGTCAAGGGCCACCCCGCCAACCAGGAAGTCGCCATCCGCCTCATGCGCACCCCCGACGGCCCTCCGCGCACCCTCACCCGCCTTCTCGGCGGACAGGGAACCCTCAACGTCAACTCATGGTCCCCCGACAGCACACAATTTGCCTTCGTCAGCTACGAATGGGTCCCAAACGAAACGGCCAAATAAAGACAGGCCCTGCCCGGAACCCAAACAAAAAACCAAAATTTAATGAAATCATTCGGCCGGATTTTTCGTCTAATAAATAGATTCTTTTTGTATGCGAAAAAAGCTGTAAAAGTATCTATTTTAGCGAGAAATCACAATGAACGCCCTCATACAAAATGACCTGGCCGCGCAAACCTCCGCGGCCGATACCGATGCCGGCCCCTCCCCCTACCAGCTCCTCAGCCGCCACCGAACCCTGCTGCTGATCTATACCG
>JAHDQI010000166.1 GCA_018433925.1 Phycisphaerae bacterium
ATTGTACTGGACGGTCCGGATGGGTGAGGCAAGAGTACCCAGGCCAAACTGCTGGCGGCCTGGATTGAGGAGCATGGCGTTTCCGTGGTATCCTATCGGGATCCCGGCACAACCGTTATCGGGGAACAGATTCGCCGCATTCTGCTCGATCCGGAACATGTTGCTATGGGCGATAATGTTGAGGTGCTGCTTTATATGGCTGCTCGCGGACAGTTGTGGAAAGAGAAAATCGGGCCGGATCTGGCTGAGGGCCGCTGTGTGCTGCTGGACCGTTGGCTTTCGAGTACCTGTGCTTACCAGGGATGGGCGGGCGGTTTTGGCATTGAAAAGGTAATTCAGATCGGCACGGATGCCCTGGAACGGGTTTGGCCGGATGCGACCATCCTTTTGGATGTTGACCTGGACACGGCCGCCGGGCGCATGAATCGTCAACTGGACCGCATGGAACAGAAGGGCCGCGACTACCATGCGAAGGTGCGGGAGGGGTTTTTAAAGCTGGCTGAATTGCGGAAAGAGATTACGGTTGTCGATGGCTCCAAACCGATCGAACAGGTTCAAAAACAGATTCGGGAAACAATCCAAACAGCCCTGAAATAAGATGCAGTTGAAAGACATTCACAGTCAGAATATCGCGGTTTCACAGCTTCAGCATGCCTTCGCGGCGGGCCGGACAGCCCATGCCTATTTGTTTGTCGGGCCGGACGGTGTCGGCAAGCGTACCACGGCACGGGCCTTCGCAAAAATGCTGCTCTGTCATGACAGAGCCAAGAAGCAAGTCAACGGCGAGGCATTCTTTGACAGTTGCGGGAAGTGCCATTCCTGCACACTATTCGAGGCCGACAGTCATCCCGACTATAAACCCATCTATAAAGAATTGGTCAAGTACACCAAGGAGGGAAAAAACAAGACTACACCTATTGAGATGCCCGTGGACGTGATTCGTGAATTTGTGATCGACAAGGTATCCAATCGGCCTGCGGAAAGCGATTTTGTGGTTTATGTAATTGACGAAGCTGAAAAGGTCAACAAGTCCAGTCAAAATTCGATGCTGAAGGTGTTGGAGGAACCGCCCGGATATTGCGTCCTTATTTTACTGTGCAGTCGGATTGAAGAGATGCTGCCGACCACGCGTTCACGATGTCAGCCGATACGCTTTGGTCCGGTAGAAGAATCCTTCCTTCTCGAAAAGCTCAACCCCCTGTCTCTGAATGCCGGTCAGGCCCTTTACTGGGCTCGCTTTAGCGAGGGAAGTGTCGGCCGGGCCCTGGAGTGGGCCGGGCTGGATTTGGGAGAAGAATCGCCGACTGTCTATGAAATTAAAAACGAACTGCTGCGTCGTATCTGCCGTCTTTCGCTGCCGGAGGTTCCGGATACGGCCGCATGGATCGGGCAGTCTGCAAAAATTATTGGGGCTGCCTGGGCCAGGGCCTGCCCGGAGATGAGCACGAAAGATCTCAACCGGCGGGCCCAAAAAGGGATGATCCGGATGGTTTTATGTCTGCTTTCGGATGTGATGAACGCACATCTGGGCAGACCGTCAAAATGGGTCAATGCGGATCAGGAATCGGCCGTTCGGAAACTGGCTGAAACAATGGACTGTGAACAGGCCGCCGAGAAGATTTTGGCGGTCCAGAATATGCTCCGCTGGGTGGATGCCAGTGTCAATGAAAAGCTGATTTTTGAGCACCTCTTGTTTATGCTGTCGCTTTCGGATATACTAAACGTTTCGCCGGTTTGAAATGGAGTATTTCCAGGCCGGTCACAATGAGTTTTCGGAGTGACAGGATTTATGGCACAAGACGAGAATGTAAAGCCCAAAGGGCAAAAAAATAATAAATTGATGCTGGTTCGATATGGACGGATGGGGGTTCTGGGCTGGTTTGAGCACAATGAGCCCCATATCCCCAAAAGCAAGACTCACGTGATCGTCAAATCTGAACGAGGTCTTGAATTGGGCCAGCTTGTCGGTCCCTTCAACTACCGCAGCGGGAATTTTCGGGCGACGCCGGAGCAGGTGGAGGCCTATTTTACCCAGGGAGGCAAGGAATTTTCCCTGACTTCGGGGGGGCGGTTTGTCCGTTTTGCCACACATGAAGATATACGGGAGCAGGAACATCTTGAAATGTCGGCGGTTTCAGAGGCCAAGTGTTGCCAAAAGTTTGCCGACGAACTGGGTCTGAATATGAAGGTAATCGAGGCCGAACATCTGTTCGGTGGGGAGAGAATTATTTTCTATTTTACCAGTGAGGGCCGGGTGGATTTTCGGGAGTTGGTAAAAAGACTCGCTCGTGAATACCAAACCCGTATAGAACTTCGCCAGATTGGATCCCGTGACGAGGCCCGGCTTGTCAGCGACTATGAAAGCTGCGGTCTGGAATGCTGCTGTAAACGCTTTTTGAAGATTCTTGATCCGGTTAATATGCGGATGGCCAAATTGCAGAAAGCCACACTGGATCCGGCCAAGATCAGCGGTCATTGCGGCCGGCTGAAATGCTGTCTTCGCTATGAGGATCAAACCTACAGGCAGCTTAAAAGCAATCTTCCGTCGAGAAATTCGGTTGTGCAGACACCCAAAGGTCCCGGTAAGGTTGTGGATGTTCAGGTTTTGACTCAGTTGGTGGTGGTGCAGTTGGACAATGGAGACCGTTCGGCCTGGCCTGTTGATGAGATCAATGCCCATAGGGGGCAGGCATCCTCCGGGGGCGCGTCCGTTCCGCCGCCTCAGAATAAAGAAGAACAGGCGGTGGATGTTTTGGGGGATGATATACCGCTGCGGGATCGGTCCGACGGCAAAAAGTCTGAGGTCAATGGAGAGGCGGTTTTTTCACAGATTGAAGCGGCTCTGGATGAGGTTCGTGAAATCCAGACCGAACAAACCGACAAACCCTCTGCGGCAGGCAAATCGCAGACAGATAATCATCAGCCCGGCAGCGGACAAGCCAGGCCCCAGGGGCAGCCGAGCCGCGGTGAGCAAAAAAAAGATCCTTCTCAAAAAGAAGGACGGGGGAAAAATAAGCGAAAAAATCGAAAAGGCCGAAATCGACGAAGAAGACCCCAGGGCAGCGGTCCCGGCGGTCAGGGAAAGCCGTCCGGCCCCAATAAATCCTCAGGGAGCCAGGGATCATGACCCGAAAAATCATTGTGACTTCTGCGTTGCCCTATGCCAATGCACCCATTCATATCGGGCATCTGGTGGAATATCTCCAGACGGATATCTGGGTACGCTTTCAAAAGGCCTGCGGCAATACATGTTATTATTTTTGTGCCGATGACACACACGGCACACCGGTGATGATCCGGGCCCGAAGTGAAGGCATTACACCCGAACAATTGATCCGCCAGATGCATGACAGACACGTGAGCGATTTCGCCGGGTTTGGGATCTCTTTTGATAATTACTATTCAACGCATTCTGAAGAAAACCGAATCCTGAGTGAAAGGATCTATGACGGGGCGAAAAAAGCCGGTTCGATTATACAGAAAAGAATCCAGCAGGCCTATGACCAGCAGGAACAGATGTGGTTGCCGGACCGCTACATTAAAGGAACCTGCCCTCGGTGCAAGGCCCCCGACCAATACGGCGATTCCTGTGATGCCTGCGGGGCGCACTACCAGCCAACCGATATGATCAATCCGGTCAGTGCTGTCAGCGGTAATCCACCTGTTCTCAAAGAAAGTGTGCATTATTTCTTCCGCTTGGGAGATTATGAAGGTGAACTGAAGAAACTCTTCAAGACCGGTTATGTACAAAAATCTGTCCAGAACAAACTGGATGAATGGTTTACCGCGGGCCTGAAAGACTGGGACATCTCCCGTGACGGGCCCTATTTCGGATTCAAAATTCCAGGCGAGGAAGATAAGTATTTTTATGTCTGGCTTGATGCGCCAATCGGCTACATGGCTTCCTGCAAAAATTACTGTGATCAAAACGGTATGGATTTTGAGCAGGTCTGGAACAGCGGCGAGTATGAGATTTATCATTTTATCGGCAAAGATATTATGTATTTTCATGCTCTGTTCTGGCCGGCGCTGCTGACCAGTGCCGGGCTGCGGACGCCGACCAAACTGTTTGTCCATGGCTTTCTGACCGTTAACGGCCAGAAGATGAGCAAGAGTAAGGGCACCTTCATCATGGCCGAGACGTATTTAAAACATCTGGATCCGCAATATTTGAGATACTACTATGCCTCCAAGCTTAGCGGCGACGTGGGAGACATAGAATTGAACACTGAGGATTTTATCAACCGGGTCAATTCCGATCTGGTCGGCAAACTGGCCAATCTGGCCAGCCGTTCGGGACCGATGCTCACCAAAAAACTTGATGGCCGGCTCGGCACACCGGACGAAAAGGGCAAAGCCCTGCTGAAGGAAATGACCGCAGCCAAAGAGGCGGTGATGGCTGATTATGAATCGCTTAATTTTGCCTCGGCCGTCCGCAGGATTATGGCCCTGGCCGATATCTGCAATCAGTTTGTCGAGCAGACCCAGCCCTGGTCCACAATCAAAAATGATCCGGAGGGCACGCGAACGAATTTAACGACTGTGCTCAACGCCGTCAAGACGCTGACGATTTATCTTAAGCCCGTCTTGCCGACGTTTGCTGAAAAGATTGAACGCTTTCTCGATATCCCGCCGCTGACGTTTGCGGATGTGGAAACAATGCTTGAAAATAAGCCCATTCAGGACTATATACGCCTTGTGGAACGTGTGGAAAAGGAAAAGGTGGATGCCATGATTGAAGAAAGCAAACAGGAAACATCGGCACCGGCCGAAACAAAGCAGCCGCAGCTTGAAGAGCCGATTGAGCCGGAATGTACAATTGACGATTTTGTGAAAGTGGACCTGCGGATTGCCCGTATCAGCAAGGCCGAAAAGGTTGAAGGGGCCGACAAGTTGCTGGCTTTGGAACTAGATTTGGGGGCTTTGAAAAAGAATGTGTTCGCCGGGATTGCCAAGGCGTATAAGCCGGAGGAGCTGGTGGGTCGGATGGTAGTCTGTGTGGCCAATCTCAAGCCGCGAAAGATGAAGTTTGGTCTCTCAGAAGGGATGGTTTGTGCCTCCGGACCTGGCGGTGAAAATGTCTTTTTGCTGACGGTTGACAGTGGCGCCACACCCGGTCAGCGCGTGCATTAAAACCAGGAAGGTCCTTACCCGCAACGTAAGCATGTGGATTGTCAGTAGCTATGAAGAAGACAATTGAGCAAGTGGCTCGTGAAGACGGCCGTTATGACGCCAAGGCGCTGAAGTTTATCTTCGAGGGGCTGGCAGAGACGATTGAAAAAATCCGCAGGGAAGAAGGAGATCCGGATCATCCGCGGCATATCACCGGACAGGAACTCGCCCTGGGTCTGGCGGATCTGGCCAAAGAACGTTGGGGACGCCTGGCGGGTATGGTCCTGGCCCAGTGGGGAGTCAGGACCACACGCGACTTTGGCGAGATTGTTTATCTGATGATTGATTACGACTGGATGACCTGTCAGGAAACCGATTCGATTGAAGATTTCAACGATGTATTTGATTTCAAGTTTGTTTTTGAAGATCAGTATTCATTTGACAGCCACTCCTAATAGATCCATTTAATCGTTTGCTTGTTGGATACTGCCGGGGACGTCTCTGTCCGCCCTGATCCCTTCCAAATCCGCCGCCAGGCACCTCCAGATGCTCCATGTCTTTTTTGAATAAATATATATGTTAAATATTGCAAATAATGTAATATATTGCATTGAATAGCATATACTGTTTTTGTATAATGAATTACGAAATTTATGCATGTAGGGTTTTTGGTTGTCATATATTGATTTTATGAGGAATACAAAGATGAAACCGGAAATTATGACGGTTCAGGAGGTTTCCGACTACTTGAGGGTATCGGAGAGAACGGTGTATGAATGGGCGACTCAGGGTACGATTCCCTGCGGCAAGCTGGGGACAACGTGGAGATTTAAGCGTTCTGAGGTCGAGAAATGGGTCGATCAGCACCTGAGTGCGTCTCAAAAAAATATTTCGTATGCGCCTGTTTTGATTGGGGACTTATTGAGTCCGGATCATACGATGATTCTGACAGCTGCAAGCAAGGATGAGATTCTTTCCGCGATGATCCATCGGCTGGACGAGACAGGGGCCATTCAAAATAAAGAAAGGGTGATGGAGGGGATTTTCCAGCGTGAAAAACTGATGAGTACGGGGATCGGCTTGGGGATTGGGATTCCGCATGTTCGCATCGAGGGGATTGACCGGTTGCTGATGGCGGTTGGCCTGGCGGAAAAACCGATAACGGATTATGAATCATTGGATGGCCAGCCGGTTCGATTGCTGTTTATGATTCTTGCCGGGGCCAATCAGCATACTCTGCATATCAAGACGATGGCGGCGATCAGTCAACGGATCAAGAATCCGCTTTTGAGGGCGTCACTTTTTGATGCCCGTGATGAAACGACGATTTATGACATCCTGACAAAGGACGGTAGATAAATGGAGTCGGGCGGACATCTTGGGATTCTGCTGATTTTGGGGATTGGTGTGCTCGGCGGGGCCCTGGGTGCATGGTTTTTTCAGAAGATTCGGTTTCCACAGGTTGTGGGCTACATTGTATTCGGAATCTTGATCGGCCAGAGCGGATTTCATGTGGTTCGGAAAGAGGACATTGAAAAGCTGCAATCGTTTACGTGGTTTGCCCTGGGAGTAATTGGCTTTTTGGTGGGCGGTGAACTGAGGGCGGAGACCTTTCGTCGATACGGCAAGCAGTTTCTTTCGATCTTGCTGTGGGAGGGATTGCTGGCGTTTTTCCTGGTGGCCCTGCCTGTTACGGGCATCGTCTATTTTATTACCGGGCAATGGATTGCGGCCGCGGCGGCCGGGATTGTGCTGGGGGCCATTGCTTCGGCCACAGATCCGGCCTCGACGGTCGAGGTCCTCTGGGAGTACCGGGCCAAAGGGGTGTTGACCAGCGCTATCATTGCGGTGATCGCCCTGGATGATGCGCTTGCGATGATGCTGTATGGAATCGGCAAGAGCTGCGCAGAGATGCTGGCCGGGCAGGGCGGGTCGGTCCTGTCGGAGATGGGCAAGGTTGGGTACGAATTGTTCGGGTCTCTGCTTGTTGGACTGGTTTTCGGGGGGATGATGATTTTATTCCTGCGATATGCGCATCAGAAGAAGGATCGGATGCTTGCCATCGCGGCCGGGCTGCTGCTGGTTCTGATCGGGGGGGCGAAAGCGGCCGGGCTGGATGTGATTTTGGTGACGATGGCGATGGGGGTGCTGGTGGTGAATTTTGCGCCGGTTCGAAGCGAGCAGCTATTCGGGATGGTTAAGAGTTTTTCGGTGCCGATTTATGTGCTGTTTTTTGTGCTGGTCGGGGCGAGTCTTGGGATTGCATCGATGCCGTGGTGGCTTTGGTCAGTCGTAATTGTGTATGTATTCGGTCGAAATTTTGGCAAGATAGCCGGGTGCTGGATCGGCGGCCGGCTCAGCGGGGCTCCAAAGATTGTGCAGAATTTTGCCGGTCTTGGCTTGTTTGCCCAGGGAGGGGTGGCTATCGGGCTTTCGATCATGGCCAGCGAGCACCTGGGGCAGATACGGATTAATGAGACGCTCTCGCTGGGGGAGTTGATTATCTTTTGTGTGACGGCGACGACGATGATTGTCCAGTTGGCGGGGCCTCCGATGGTAAAATGGAGTATTCGGCTGGCCGATGAAATCGGACGGAATGTGACTGAAGAAGATATAATAGACAGAATGTTGGTGGAACAAGCAGTCCATGGGGGAATTGAACCGCTGCATGAGACAGACCCGATTCGGATTGTATTGCAGCGGTTTACGATGGATGAATATACGGCCTATCCTGTCGTGAATTCAGAAGAAAAATTAATTGGGGTCTTGACGCTGGGGCAATTGAAGGATATATTGATAGACAGTGATTGCTGGGAATGGATGGTTGCGGCCGATGTTATGGAAAGCGAGACGGAACCGATCCAGGGCCGGACACCTCTGAGAAAGGCGTTGGAGACGATGGAAAAGGCCAACGTCAAGCAACTTCCCGTTGTGCTTGAACAAGCGGGTGTTTGTTCGTTCGGGATGCTCGATTTTTCGCATGTGCGAAAGGTTGTGGAGCAGGAACTGATCCGTGTGCAGGCAGGTTTGTGACGCCGGAGAAGAAAAGCTGAAATTTTCCGCGGCGGTGTGACGATACAAAGACCGGGACATTGACAAGTTAAGCGGTGATCCAGACAGGCGAGAAAATGCCTGTTGTTTAAGAGCTCGAAAATTTCTTCTCATCACCCTCCTCCGAAGCCAGATTCCAGTACGGGATCTGGCTTTTTTGTTGCTTGACGAAGTTGAAAAGGGCTGTTTTCCGCGATTATGAGCTAAAAACGCGGGTTTTTTTGGATTTTTAGGTATTATTCCTGATGCCAAGTTTGTCCGTTCCTTTTCCTTTTTTGTCCGCTCTTTGTTCTGTTTTGTCCGTTTTTTGTCCAAAAATTGCCGCTTTTTTTCCGGTTTTTTCCGAGTTTTTCCAGTGGCC
>JAHDQI010000210.1 GCA_018433925.1 Phycisphaerae bacterium
GATCAGCGTCTTCCATGAAATCCGACAAAACCTCGCAAACTACACCCTCAAGGACGTGCTCGAACCCTTCCGAACCGAACAATTAAAGGAACTCGAAACAACCGACACTGAACAATAGCGGATCCCTCAAGTCCATTATTTGACAAAGAAACCCTAACTCATTGAAACGAATACAATTACACTTATCCCCAAAAAATATATAGCATATCCGATTATCTATATAAAAGGTTTTTTTAAAAAATTCTCGAAAAATCTCATTTTTCCATTGACTTAAACGGTATTTGTAGATATAAACGGATTTTGGATGAGTCTCGAAATAGAGAATATATGGATTCCATTATAATTAAGGAGATTGGATGATGAAGGCGATAACCTCTCTGACAATCATTTCGTTGTTTGCCGCGGTACTTACACCCAATGCGATGGCGGTATGGGATCCCGGCGAAAACATATCCATGGTATTCGTCGAAGTCTCCGACGGCCAGGAAACAGGCACATTTGCCCAATTTTTCCCGCCGGGACAGGCCAAAAATGAATACCGCTGGTCGCTGCCCGAGGCCGCGATGATCCACAGCCAGGGCACCGGCAAAGCAATGGCTGCCATAAACAGTCTCGAAGTCAAGTACATTGCCGATCCCGTAGTTGATCTCAACTTCGCCGTCACCGCCGGCAATTCAGATACCTCCTTTACCATCACCACGGCGATCCTGTCCTTCGATGCCCTGCTCAATCCCGATGCCTACGCAACCGCGGCCGTGACCCTGACCGACCTGAATAACAACGGCGCCTCGATTGACGGACTGCTCGACGGAGACAAAATCTATCAGGCCCTGGCCAACGGCACCCCATGGGCCATCTTAGTCGATTCCTTCACCGCCGGCATCGGCGACAGCGAAATCGGTAAAGGAAGACTTCCTGCCACCGCCCCCGACTGGGGAACCATCGCCGGCTCCGTCACAGGAATCCAGGCCCAGTTCTCATTCACGCTCAGTGCCAATGATTCCGCCAGCGCAACCAGCCATTTCGAAGTTGTGCCCGAACCGGCCACCCTGGCCCTGCTGGCCCTCGGCGGACTGGTCATTCGAAAAAGAAAATAACACGCTCTGCGATAACGAACTCCAAAACGGCCTGTTCCAAATGAGCAGGCCGTTTTTTTGTGCCCCGCTCCCCTCCCCTGACAGGACGATCAGCCAAACACCGCATCCCGAATAAACAGCAAACCAAACACAACCAGCGCCAGCCCGCAAACTCCGAGAATCCACTTCTGTTTCTTTGGCGACAACAGGGTGGCACCGTGAAAAGCCGCCAACGACAAAATCGTCAGCCAAACCAGGTCGCACATCCAGTGAACCACCGCAAACAGAACCAGCGCCGCAAAGCCCAGCTCTTTCCCCCCCAGCGCCAGGTTCAGACCTACGGTTGCCCACCAGAACAAAAAATAGGGATTCGTCGCCGACAGCATGAAACCCGTGGCAATCGGACCGGCCGTATAAAGAACCTGCCCGTCGCCGACCGGCTTCTTGATTTCACGAAGCAGACCGATGCCCATCCAAAGCAAAAAGGCCCCGCCCGCCAGGCCGATGACAACCTTGACCGTCGGATTCTGAAAAAACAGGTACAGCCCCAGCATCAGCAGAAAAATCAGAGGAATCTCGATAATCCCGTGCCCGACGGCGATCCGCGCACCGGCCCACCGGTTCCTCGTCCCCTGAGCAATCGTCGCCGCCGTCACCGCCCCCGGAGCCATCACACCAGACAGTGAAATAAAAATCGTTTTAAGCAAAAAAGTGGGTAGCGTATCCATTATGAAAATCCGCGTTTCATGGCCGGTTGCAATATAGGAGATTTCGGTTCCTAAAGCAACAGGCAATCCGGAACAAAGGCACAGGGTCTACCCTTTTCTCGGCGGCTCGGTACCAGAGACGGCAATGGTAAGAATCTTTTCGGCTCGCATCAGCGCCTGATCAATGTTGAACAGGATGTTTTTGCGTCCCACCTTCCGGATCAGCCCCCCGGTCCGAAGAACCGCCCGAACAGGGGCATTGACACCCGAAAGGATGACCGCCGTCCCGTGTGCCTGCATCCGCAAAATCACCTCCTCCAGCGCTTTCATCCCCGTGGCGTCCATCATCGGCACATGCCGCATTCGTAAAATAAGAATCTTCGGCGGTTTTTCCACCTCCTGCATGATCGTCTTGAACTTCTCGGTCGCCCCGAAAAAGAACGGCCCGTTAATTTCAAAAACCTCCACACCCGCCGGAATCCTGCGCTTGCTGGTCGCCAGCGGATCATCCGAATTCGAATCACCGTTGCCGATCTGCGACGTGACCCAGCCCGCTTGCGACACGATAATCATCCGTCGCATGAACAGGAATGCCGCCAGCACAATCCCCACTTCGATGGCAACCGACAGGTCCACCAGGATCGTCAGAAGAAACGTCATACACAGCACCAGCACATCGCTCCGCGGACCGCGCAGCAGCTTAAAGAACAGGTGATACTCGCTCATGTTATATGCCACAACAATCAGGATGCCCGCCAGCGTGGCCATGGGAATGCTGGCCGCCTGTTTGCCGAAGAACAAAAAAATCAGCAGCACGGTCAGCGCATGCACGATGCCGGCAATCGGCGTGGTCCCCCCGTTCTTGATATTCGTTGCCGTTCGCGCAATCGCGCCTGTCGCGGGAATCCCGCCAAAGACAGGCGAAACAAGATTGGCGATTCCCTGCGCGATCAGCTCGGCGTTGGAACGGTGTCGCCTGCCGGTCATCCCGTCGGCGACCACCGCCGACAGCAGCGACTCAATCCCGGCCAGCATGGCAATCGAGACCGCCGGACGCAGCATCTGGATAATCAATTCCGGGTGCAAATGCGGCAGACTCGGCCGCGGAAACGAATTGGAAATCTGGCCAAATCGGCTGCCGATGGTCTCCACCGGAAGGTCAAAGATCGCCGCCGCCGCCGAAGTAATGACAATCGCCGCCAGCGTCGCCGGAATGCGGAAGGTGATCTTCGGCCACAGGAAGATAATCAGAATAGTCAAAACGGTCAAAAGCAGGGTCCAGGGATGGACGGTAGGCAGATGCGACAGATACGCCGCCCATTTCGCCGCAAAGGAGTCCGGCAGCGACGCGATCTCAAGCCCCAGCGCATCACGAATCTGCGTGCTGAAGATCACCACCGCGATCCCGCTGGTAAAACCCACAGTCACAGGAAAGGGAATATATTTAATCACATCCCCAAGCTGCGCGATCCCCATGAGGATCAGCAGAACCCCCGCAATGAAGGTCGCCGCCGCAAGCCCCTCATAGCCGTGCTGCCTGACAATCTCGTACAAAAGGATTATAAAAGCCCCCGTTGGACCGCCGACCTGTACACGACTGCCGCTGAAGACGGAAATCACCAATCCCGTCACGATCGCCGTAACCAGTCCCTGCTCCGGTTTAACGCCCGAGGCCATGGCAAACGCCACGGCCAGCGGAAGGGCCACAATCCCCACGATTACGCCGGCCATAATATCCCGAACCACGCTCGAACGGTGCAGGCCTTCCTTCAACACATCGACGAACGCCGGCTGATACGGTTTCAAAATCATCGTAAGATCCCTGTAATGATACCCGCTCGAAAAAACTCCGGCGGTGATTCTTTATTTGCCTCGTCAGTTCCTTTTTACACAAAAAACGCCCCGAAAACCTGTAAAGAAATCCCCCGGGGAGACCGCTTCAGGAGATTCGTAAGCCCGCGTGCGGACAGTACTTACAGAAGATGCAAAACGAAAAAACCGACTGTCCGTGCAATGAAAGGTCAGAGTCTATCCGGTTCGTGCAAAAAAGCAAATAAATTTTTTCAAAACAGGGACTGTGTTTTTAATCCCCGATGATCTTCACCAGCAGACGCTTCCTGCGCTTCCCGTCGAACTCATAATAAAAGATATGCTCCCACGGACCCAGGTGCAGCGCGCCCTCCGTAATCGCCACCACCACCTCACGCCCCATCACCTGCCGCTTCAGATGCGCATCGGCGTTATCCTCATACCCGTTGTGCTGATACTGCGAATACGGCTTCTCAGGCGCCAGCTTCTCCAGCCACACCTCATAATCATGATGAAGCCCCGCCTCGTTATCGTTAATAAAAACCGACGCCGTAATATGCATCGCGCTGACCAGTGCCAGCCCCTCCCGCACACCGCTCTCGGCCACCAGCCGCTCGACCGCCGCGTGAATCGACACAATCGCACGACGCGTCGGCGTCTCCATCCAAAGTTCCTTCGTCAGCGTCTTCATCCGCTCATCCTCGCTTCCTTTTCCTGTCCGCTCTCGCCCGGCTCACGCAATCGTCACCCCCGTCTCCAGGTAAACATCCTGAATCGCGTGAAACAGCTTTACCCCCTCGCCCATCGGCTTCTGAAACGTCTTCCGCCCGCTGATCAGACCCATCCCCCCGGCCCGCTTGTTAATCACCGCGCTCTTGACCACCTGCTGCAAATCATTCTCCCCCGAAGGCCCGCCCGAGTTAATCAGACCCGACCGGCCCAGGAAACAGTTGGCCACCTGCCACCGCGTCAGATCAATCGGATGATCCGTCGTCAGCTTCTCATAAACCAGCCTATGCGTCTTGCCGAACTGCAGCGCCGGAAAGCCCCCGTTGCACGTCGGCTGCTTCTGCTTGATCAAATCCGCCTGAATCGTCACCCCCAAATGATTGGCCTGCCCCGTCAGGTCCGCGGCTGTATGATAATCCGTCCCCCCGCTCTTAAACTCCGAATTCCGAAGATAGCACCACAGCACCGTAAACATCCCCAGTTGATGGGCACGCTCAAAGGCCGCCGAAACCTCCTCGATCTGCCGGCGGGACTCCTCCGAACCGTAATACACCGTCGCCCCCACCGCCACCGCCCCCATCTCAAACGCCTGCTCCACGCTCGCGAACATCCGCTGATCGTAGCGGTTCGGATAACTCAAAAATTCATTGTGATTCAGCTTCAGCAAAAACGGTATCTTATGCGCATACCTTCGGCCGACCGCCCCCAGCACCCCCAGCGTGGAGGCCACCGCGTTGCAGCCCCCCTCAATACCCAATTGAACAATATTTTCCGGATCGAGATAGATCGGATTCGGAGCAAAAGAAGCCGCCGCCGAGTGCTCAATACCCTGGTCAACCGGCAAAATCGATAGATACCCCGTCCCCGCCAGCCGTCCGTGATTAAAAACCCGCTCCATCGCCGCCAGCACACGAGGACTGCGATCCGAATCGGCCACAACCCGGTCCACAAAATCAGGCCCCGGCAAATGCAGCGATTCCTTCGAAATCGTTTTACAGGTATGATTCAGGAGATTGTCGGCATCTTTTCCCAGAATTTTTTCGATTTCATTCAGCATCGTAACGCTCCTTAGCTAAAGATCTCGTTTACCTCTACATACACTCTCTTAATCTACGCCTATCAGCAAAAAATGCCCAATCTTTTTTCAAATTTAAAACCCCCCGCGCCCCACCGCCCCAAAACCGCCAGCATCCGAGAAATAATAACTATCAATAATTCATAATTCATGGTTCTACTTTTCGAATGGCAGTCTTATCCAAATCCCATGTCCTTTTCGCAGGCTCTGCTTGTGCGGACCTCAAGAAGCCGTACGCCGCTGTACAAAAAGAGCCTATCGAAAGCACGGCCGGTCGTTTTAATGGACCCCTCCGTCGGCTTATCGCACTTGTAGCCATACTACCGATTTGGACGGCAGGGTACAAGAGATTTTGTTATCTTTCAACACGACACCGTCAAACCGCGTCGGAGTAATTGCAGTCGGGTTTTCAAATGTGTTGTGCGCATTCATTGACTCCGCCGTCAGGACGCGTCCGCTGGCCTTTTTGACAGACGCCCCCTCAATCCGACATTCCAGTTCAGAGGGAACTCTGGGATCCAGGTTGCACAGGGTAATGTGAATCACACCTTCGGCATCCTTTGAAGCAGAAACACTCAGCGCAGGCAATTTTGTTTCCTCTCTCCCGTAAACAGAACAGGTCAGGTCATGAGGCAGGAGGGTGGCCCCCTGATGGACCTTGTACATCTCAAAGACATGATAAGTCGGGGTTACTATCATTTTCTCCCCCTGTGTCAATACCATGGCCTGCAGGACATTGACCGTCTGGGCGATATTGGCCATTTGTACACGCTGGCAGTAGTGATGAAAAGTGTTCAGGAAAATGCCGGCCGATACGGCGTCGCGCAGCGTGTTCTGCTGATACAAAAACTTCGGATGGCTGTCCGGGGTCGGATCCCACCAGGTGCCCCATTCATCGACATATAAGCCGATGCGTTTTTGAGGATCATGTTTGTCCATGACAGCAATCTGCCGGCGAAGCAGCTCCTCGCAATCAACGGACATTTTCATCAGCTCAAACCATTGCTGCTCGCCGAAGTCAACGGCATCTCCCTTGTTCCTCCAGGTTCCGGTATGTACATAGTAATGCAGGCTGATGGCGTCCATATGCCGAGCGGCCCCGCCCAGGACAATATCCATCCATTTGGTATCCCAGTTGTTCGGCCCGCAGGCAATCCGATAGAGACGATTGCCGGAATAGCTGCGAACGTAGGTCGCAAATTGTGTATACAGATCCGCGTAATATTCCGGTCTCATGCGTCCGCCGCAGCCCCAGTTTTCATTGCCGACGCCGAAGTATTTGATCCTCCAGGGCTTCTCACGGCCGTTGGCGCGGCGCAGGTCGGCCATTTCGCTTTTGCCGTCGAAGGTCATGTATTCGATCCAGTCCTGCATTTCCTCCGGCGTACCGGAGCCGACGTTGCCGGCGATGTAGGCCTCGCAACCGAGCAGTTCGCACAGATCGAGAAATTCATGGGTGCCGAAGGCGTTGGTCTCGGTAACCATGCCCCAGTGGGTATTGACCATCGAAGGACGTTTTTCGCGCGGGCCGATGCCATCCTTCCAGTGGTATTCATCGGCAAAGCAGCCGCCCGGCCAGCGGAGGACGGGGATATTCAGTTTCTTGAGGGCCTCCAGCACGTCGATGCGGATGCCGCGGATGTTGGGGACGGCCGAATCCTCGCCGACCCAGATGCCGTCATAGATGCAGCGGCCCAGGTGCTCGGCGAA
>JAHDQI010000167.1 GCA_018433925.1 Phycisphaerae bacterium
GGTGGTCGCCGTATCATTAAAAAAAAAAGAGGGAATTGCCGTTTCGATTCCGATTTATTACGCGACGGGCAGCCGCCGGAAGGCGTTCTTTTATTCGTTTTTGTCGGGACTGTCCGAGCCGGTCGGGGCGCTGATCGGCTTTTTCGTGCTGTGGCATTTTATGAACGGCATTACGTTCGGGCTGCTGTTTGCCTCGGTGGCGGGGATTATGGTGTATATCTCGCTGGATGAACTGCTGCCCAGCGCGGAGAAGTACGGCCGGCACCACCTGTGCATCTACGGCCTGATCGGCGGGATGGGGGTCATGGCGCTCAGTCTGCTGCTGTTTGCCTGAGGCGCCAAGCGGGGGCATGGGACGGGCGGTCTTTCCGGATTGGATAAAGCAGGGTCAGAGGATTTTCGAAACGGACTATTCCATTTCTTTTTTGATTTCATTGAGCAGGTTGATGGCCTCGATGGGGGTCAGGTTGTTGACATCGAGGCCCCTGAGTTTGTCGAGGACGGACTTGTGTTTTTCGACGAACAGCAGCCCGTCTTCTTCGGCGGTTTTGTGCCGGGCCAGTTTTTCGCCGGAGGCCTCTTTGGCAAAGGTGTTTTCGAGATCCCTGAGGATCTCCTCGGCGCGGGTCAGGATGGATTTGGGGATGCCGGCCAGTTTGGCCACGTGGATGCCGTAGCTTTTGTCGGTGCCGCCGGGGACGATCTTGTGCAGGAAGATGACCTGGCCGCCCCATTCGCGCACGGCCACGTTGAGGTTTTTGACGTTAACCAGCAATTGTCCCAGTTCGGTCAGTTCGTGGTAATGCGTGGCAAAGAGCGTGCGGCATTTGACCGTATTGGCCAGGTGTTCGGTGACGGCCCAGGCCAGGGACAGGCCGTCGTAGGTACTGGTGCCGCGGCCGACCTCATCGAGGATGACCAGCGATTTTTCCGTGGCGTTATTGAGGATGTTGGCCGTCTCGGTCATCTCGACCATGAAGGTGCTCTGGCCGCGGGCCAGTTCGTCGGAGGCGCCGACGCGGGTGAAGATGCGGTCGGTCAGGCCGATGCGGGCCTCTTTGGCGGGGATGAAAGAGCCGGTGTGGGCCAGCAGGACCAGCAGGGCGGTCTGGCGGATGTAGGTGCTTTTGCCGGCCATGTTCGGACCGGTGATAACGGCCAGGTCGCTGCCGTCGCTGCCGAGCATGACATCGTTGGGGACAAACTCGGCTCCCATCAGGTGGCCGAGGACGGGGTGTTTTCCCTCGATGATCGTCAGTTCCCTGTCTTCGGTGATCGTCGGGCGGGTGTAGTGATTCTGCCGGGCCAGGTGGGCAAAGGAGCCCAGGCAGTCAATGTGAGCAATGGCCTCGGCCAGGGCCTGAAGGCGGGCGATGTATCGGGCCGCTTGATCGCGGACCTGTTCGAACAGTTCCAGCTCGCGGGCCAGGGCCTTTTCGGAGGCGGTCAGCACCTGCTCTTCGTATTCCTTGAGCGGCTCGGTGATGTAGCGTTCGGCGTTTTTGATGGTCTGTTTGCGGATGTAGTCGGCCGGGACCCTGTCGGCCATGGCGCGGGAGACCTCGATGTAGTAGCCGAAGACCTTGTTGAAGCCGATCTTCAGGTTCGCGATGCCGGTCCGAGTGATTTCCTTTTTCTGGTAGTCGGCCAGGAAGCTTTTGCCGTCTTTGGAGAGGGAGCGGCAGCGGTCGAGTTGTTCGTCGAAGCCGGCGCGAATAACGCCGCCGTCGCGCAGGTGAGCGGGCGGTTCGGGCTCAATCGCCTTTTCGAGCAGGTCGGCCAGTTCGTCCATGCTGTCGCACTGCGCGGCCAGCGCAGCGAGCCGATCGGCGCCGCATTCGGACAGCCGCCGCCGCATCGGGGGGATCTTGCGCAGGGTTTGCGCGGCGGCAACCAGGTCTTTGGGGGCGGCCCGGCCGGTGCTGATCCGCGCGACGATGCGCTGAAGGTCGGCAACGTCTTTGAGCAGATCGCGAAGACCGGCGCAGAGGGTATCGTGTTCGACCAGTTCCTCAACGGCCTCCTGGCGGCGTCGGATTCGGGCGCTGTCGCACAGCGGCATGCACAGCAGGGACCGCATCAGGCGGCCGCCCATGCCGGTCAGGGTTTGGTCGATGGTCTCCAGCAGGGTGCCGCGGCTGGATTCGCCGCGCAGGGTGCGCAGGATCTCCAGCGATGTGAGCGAGGCCGGGTCGATCCGCAAAAACTCGGATGGCCGGACTTTTTGAATCTTGGCGATGTGACCGAGGGCCGTTTTCTGGGTCTCTTCGAGGTATTCAAGGATGGCTCCGGCGGCGCAAAGGGTCTCCTCGCCGTCTTCGATGCCGAATCCCTCGAGTGTGGCGACGGCAAAATGCTTGAGCAGTTTCTGTCTGGCGGTGAAGGGATCGAAATACCAGCCGGGCCGCTGGGTGACAACGGCGCTGGTGAGCTGTCCGACGCGGGCGGCCAGTTTTTGGGTTTCGGCGCCGAACAGTTCGCCGCGCCGCTCGGCCAGCAGGACCTCCCGGGGCCCCAGCCGCGCGATCTCATCGAGGACCTTGTCTTCGGGGACGGCCTGGACAAAGAAGTGGCCGGTGGAGATATCGACCCAGGAAAGGGCCGCTTCGCTTCGGCCCAGGTGCACGGCGCAGAGAAAATTGTCCTCGCGTTCATTGAGGAGCATATCGTCGGTCAGCGTGCCGGGGGTGACGATGCGGACGACGTCGCGTTTGACCACGCCTTTGGCCTTCTTGGGGTCCTCGATCTGTTCGCAGACGGCAACCTTGTAGCCCGCCTGGAGCATCTTTTTTAGATAGCCGTCTACGGCATGGTAGGGCAGGCCGGCCAGGGGGATGGGGGCGCCGCTGCTTTTGCCGCGGCTGGTCAGCACCAGGCCCAGCACCCGCGAGCAGACCGCCGCATCCTCGAAAAACGTCTCGTAAAAATCACCCATGCGGAAAAACAGGATCGCATCGGGGTATTTTTCCTTGAAATAGCGAAACTGCCGCATCGCCGGAGTCAGGTTGTCATCTTTTTTTGCTTTTGTCATAGGGGACGATTATACCGGTTTGGGTTCCTGAAACAACCGCCCGATCCGGGATTTCAGGACGGCCGGGTCTCCAGCGGCGGTAATTTGTTTGAGGAGGCCTTTCTGGCGGTCTGTGAAGGCGACGGGCTGTGCGGGGTCGAATGAATCCACTTGCAGGGTTTGCAGGATGGCGCGGGCGAGGGTTTCGAGGCCGGTTCCGGTTTTGGCGCTGATGGGAACGGCATTCGGCCCGGACTGGAAGCCCGGCAGGTCGGATTTGTTCAGGATGAGTAAAACGGGGGCTGCGGCCGAGGGCGAAAGGGGCCGGACTGCCGATTGGGTGCCGTCCAGGACGTACAGGATCAGATCGCAGCGATCCAGCAAGTCGCAGGTGCGCTGCTGAGCGGTCTGTTCGAGGGCATCGCCGCCGGCCAGCCGTTCATCCAGCCCGGCCGTGTCGATCCATTCGATTTGAAGCGGCTCAATGCGCCCCTCGCATGTCACCCAGTCCCGTGTGGTGCCGGGGGTCTCGGAGACGAGGGCCTGCCGCCGTCCGGCCAGCCGGTTGAGCAGGGTGCTCTTGCCGCTGTTGGGCGGACCGGCGATGACGATGCGCACGCCGCGGATGATGCGCCGGGCGATCTGACTGCGAAGAAGAATCTCTTCCGCTTCCTGTCGAAGAGTCTGAAAATCGGTTGAGTCGAGCCATTGCCGTACCCTATTCAGCAGCCCGGTCGTTCTCTGATTCCGGATGATCTGTACGCCGAGAAGCGAAACCGCTTTGATTGATTCCAGCCGGGCTTCCGCTTCAATCGTATTGTTGCATTCCGCGAAGAATCGGCGGGCGAACATTTGCTCCGGGGTGGTCATGGCGGCGCCATGCTTTTGCAGAAGTGTCAGAATCTGACGCAGGATCAGGGGGTTGCCGTGGCCGTGCAGGGCGAGTCGATCCGGCCCTTCCACACCGACAAGGCCGTCGTCGATGATCTGATCCGCATCAAGAAAGCGGCCGTAAATGATCTGCCCTTCTTCAAAAGAGACATGTTCCCCGGCGGGCCGGAATATCCGCTGAACAATCGGCAGGGCATCGGGTCCCTCGACTTCAATGCTGCCGATGGCCGCGGCGGCCGGGGCCGTTCGCACGCACGCAACGGTCGTTTCAGCAGGGCGTTTTTCCATGGGTTCGATCTGCTGTCTTGTTTTTTGCATGATTCATCGATTGGCCCGGATTCTTGCGCCGGCTCAGAGTCCCTGGCGGCACTCCTGCGCGGGAATCGCGAGGCGGTTTTTCTAATCCGCATTGTCTTCTTCTTTGAGCCGGTCGAGTTGGTTCTTTTCATACAGGTATTTTTTATAGGCGATGACGATGCCGCGAACGGCCAGGTTCGGCACATAGGAATCCACGAACTGGCAATCCTCGATGATGATTTTGGCGCCGCCCCCGGTCAGGACGACCTGGGGCCAGTGTCCGATCTGTTCGGCGAACTTGCGGCAGATGGTCTCCAGCAGGCCCAGCGCCGAGTAATACAGTCCCGACCGGATGGCCTCCTCGGTATTGGCCCCATGCGGGCTGATGGGTTTGGCCATGGCAATCTGCGGCAGTTGGGCGGTGCTGTCTTTGAGGGATCGAGCGGCCATCTCAAATCCCGGGCTGATGGTGCCGCCGACGAAGACGCCGGATTCATCGACCAGGTCAATCGTGACGGCCGTGCCGAAGTCCGCGATGATGACGGCATCTTCCACCACGGCAAAGGCGGCCGCGGCGGTAATCAGCCGGTCGGTGCCGACTTCGAGAGGATTGTCCACGCCGGTTTCAATCGGCAGTGGGACATCGCGGCCGATCAGCCGTACGTTTTCGCCCAGTTCTTCCCGGACGATCTCTTCGAGTATCCGGGTCCATGCGGGCTTGACGGAGCTTGCCACAATCACGGCATCCTTGATCGGCTCCCGGGCGTCTTTGACCAGGGGAACCTGGTCCCAGGCCTCGATCAGCGTTTGGCGCAGATTCGCATCGAGTGTTTGATCGCCGGGAAGCGTTTTAAGAAACCGCTCTTCGTCCTGACAATAGAACGCAACCTTAACAGTGCTGTTGCCGATATCAACCGCGATCAGATTCATCGCTTTGTCCCTTTACAAGCGTCCACAATTTTTCGTTCAGTTCCGGAAGGCCCTTGCCGGTAACGGCGGAGACGGCCAGGATCGTTTTGTCTTTGGGCAGGCGTTTTTTAATCGCCCCGGTGATCGTCCCGTCGGAATCCAGATCGATTTTATTCAGGACGATGATTTCGTGTTTTTCGGCCAGGACCCGGCTGTGCAGTTTGAGTTCATTGCGGATGGCGTGATACTGCTCGACGGGGTCGGCCTGATCGGCCGGCAGGATGTTCAGCAGATGCACAATGATTCGCGTCCGTTCGATATGCCGCAGGAAATCGTGACCGAGGCCGGCACCTTCGTGGGCGCCTTCGATGAGGCCGGGGATATCCGCCATGACGAAGCGGCGAAAGTCGGACAGTTCCACAATACCCAGTACGGGAGTCAGTGTGGTAAACGGGTAGTCGGCGATTTTCGGCCGGGCCTGTGAGCAGCGGGAGATCAGCGTGCTCTTGCCGGCGTTGGGCATGCCCACCAGGCCGACATCGGCGATCAGCTTCAGTTCGAGCCGGAGGGTGCGCATCTGGCCGGGTTTGCCCTTCTGGGCAAAGCGGGGGGCCTGCCGAACGGGTGTGGCAAATGCCTTGTTGCCCTTGCCGCCGCGGCCGCCGCGGGCGATGCATACCTGCATGTCCTCGTGATTGAGGTCCGCCAGAAGCAGATCCAGTTCTTCATCGTAGATCAGGGTGCCCGGCGGAACGGGGATCACCAGGTCCTGGCCGTCGGCTCCGTATTTGTTTTTGCCTTCGCCGGGCTTTCCGTTGGGGGCCTGCCAGTGGTGCCTTCCGGAAAAGTCCAGCAGGGTATCGACGGCCGGATCGACCTTGAAATAGACATTGCCGCCGCGGCCGCCGTCGCCGCCGTCCGGGCCGCCTTTGGGGATGAATTTTTCCCGCCGGAAGCTCATGCAGCCGTGCCCGCCGTCGCCGCCTTTGACTGTGATTTTCGCCTGATCAATAAACATATCGCATTTCCGCTTAAGTCCGCAAACGGGGGATTATACCGCATGGTTAGAAAAATCTCAACGGTCGTTTCCGGAGGGACGGGCGGCCGGCGGATTTAGGGGTTGATAATTTACCGGGGCCCAATAAGATAGACGGAGTCGTAAATGTCGCTGCCCGAATGAACCAAACTGTCAGGATACAGACCATGCATAGCAGGAAGTCAGCATTCTCGATCTGTTTCTTTATCAATGGGCTTGTTTTTTGCCTTCTTTTGGCGGGTCTGACCGCCGGCGGCACGGATCAAAACGCCGTTCCTGATGCCCCGGCCGAATCCCTTTTGCCACCCGCGGCGATACGCAATGAGACGGGTTTGGACGTGACCGCGGATGAGGCGCGGCAGACCCGGGCCGCCATCGCGGAATCAAAAGAGCTGGAGGAGGAGCCGAAGACCAGGCTGCTTGAGGTGTATGATAAGATTCTGGCGCAGTTTAAGCTGATTGAGGAATACAAGGGGCAGATTGAAACTTATAAGCAGATGCAGCAGAAGGCCCCGAACGCGGCAGAGGAGATTCGGGCGGCGCTGGACTCCCCCCCGGCCGAACTGCCGGACGCCCGGCAAGTTGCGGACATGCCGGCGGCGGACCTTGAAACGGAACTCGGCCAGGCCCAGGCCGCTTATGAGGAGGCCCAGAAAACCACCCGGTCTCTCGAACAGGAACCCAATCGACGGGCCGAGCGGCGGACCCGGATTCCCGAAGAGATCAACGCTGCCCGGCAGCAGATTGCCCAGCTTGAGGCCCAGGTTCGACCGCTGCCGGCCGAGAGAGATGCGCAGGATCCGGCCCAGGTCCAGATGCTGCATCAGCAGGTCCGCCTGCGGGCGCTTCGGCTGCGAATCGAATCACTTCAGGAGGAGGAAAAAGCCTACGCGGCCACCGACAAGCTGCTTTCCCTGCAGCGGGATCTGGCCGCCCGCCGGCAGGCCGCGGCGGAAAGGCGGTTTCGGTTCTGGGACGAGGCCCTTCGCCGAATCCGTAAGCGAGAGAGCGCCCAGCTTCAGGCCCGGGTTGAGCAGCAGGCCCGGCAGGCCGAATACGCCCACGAGGTGGTGCGTAAGCTGGCTTTGGAAAACGCCGAGCTGGCCCGCGCTCAGCTTGAGCTGGTTCGGCGGATGGAGCAGGCCACGCGGTATGCCGATGCGATTGAAACGGAGCTGGGCGAACTGAGCCGGGATTTTGAACAGGTTCGGGGGCAGATCGGCCGGGCCGGACAGGTCACCAGCGCTCTCGGCGTGCTGCTGCTGACGAAGAAGAATAACCTGCCGGACATCCGGGACAATCAAAAACAGATTCGCGAGCGCGTGGCCGCCGGGTCACTGGCCCAGCTTGAATGGTCCAAATATGACAGTCAATGGTCTGATCTGGCGGATATTGACCGCCGCGCCCGGGCGCTGCTTGCCGAGGCGGAGATTCGAGAAACCGATCCGGACTGGCCGGGCATTTTTCAGGATGTCGTCGGACACCTGCAGGAGCGGCGGGAAATTCTCCGGAAGCTGACGACCTATACGATGGATACTCTGACTACGCTGGCCCAACTGGATATCCGGGAACGAACCCTGGTCAGGACGGTCCGGGAATATGAACAGTTTATTGATGAAAATCTTTTCTGGGTGAAAAATATGCCGGCTCTCAGCCGGCGTGATTTTACCGCCGTGGTTCCCGCGATTCGGTCGATGGGCCGTGCGGATCTCTGGAAACAGGCCGGCCTTTCGATGCTGACGGATGTCCGAAGCAATGCGATGCTCTATATTCTTTTCGCCGCCGGGATGGCGATCCTGGTCGGTTTTCGCGGCTGGATGATCCGGATGCTGAACGAATACGCGGAAAAAGTACGGCATATTTATTCAGACCGTTATTTGTACACGCTGTATGCGCTGGGGCTGACGTTTTTGCTGGTGCTGCCCTGGCCGCTGTTGGTGGATTTTGCGTCCTGGCGTTTGTTTTACAGTGCCGCGGCGTACCCGGCGGTTCAGCCGCTGGCGCTGGCGCTGTATCATACGGCCGGCCGCCTGCTGGTGTACAAAGCCGTCCGCTGGTTTTGCGCCCGCGGCGGACTGGGGGAGCATTTCCGTCTGCACCGTGACTTCCTGGATCTGCTTGGGCGGCATGTGACCCTGCTGTTTCGAATTCTGATTCCGCTGACCTTTTTTTATTACCTGTTTCGCGACCCGGCCATTTCAGAAGACGTGCGCAACAGTATGCTGCGGTTTCTCTTCCTGGCCCGGCTGATTCTGCTGATGGGATTTCTGCTGATCCTGTTTCGGCCGTCGGGCATTCTGGTGGGTCCCTCCCTGAAGAAAGGCGGCTGGCTGGATCACCTGAAATATGTCTGGTACGGTTTATTTTGGGTTTTGCTGCTGGCTCTTTGTTATCTTTCGATCCAGGGGTATGGGTATACCGCGCACCAGTTGTTTGGACGGATGCTTGCGACCCTGCTTTTGCTGCTGTGTATTTTGATGCTCAACGGGCTGCTGGTTCGCTGGCTGTATGTCGCCCAGACGCGGCTGGTTCTCAAGCAGCGCCGCCAGCAGGCCGAGCGGGAGCGGGAGGCCAAACTTTCCGGAGCCGGTAAGGAGGAGGCCGACAAAGAGCCGGCCGTCACGGCCGAAAAGGAAGAAGACCTGATTGTGCATATTTCGCGGCAGACCCGACGGCTGATTCACGCCGTTTCGATTCTGCTGATTTTAGGGGGCGTGTTCTGGATCTGGAAAAGCATTATGCCCGCGCTGGATGCGCTGGAGGGGGTTATCCTGTGGCAGACTACGGATTCACAGGGTCAGCCGGTTGTTCTGACGCTGCGCGGGGTCTTTGATGCGCTGGTGATCCTGGTTATGACGATCATCATTACCCGCAACCTGCCGGGGTTTCTGGAGGTGACCATTCTTCAGCGGGCGCCTTTCGATACGGGAGTGCGTTTCGCAATTACCTCGCTGACGCGGTATTTTCTGTTTCTGGTGGGAATCATCGCGGTCAGCAGCAAGCTGGAGATTAGCTGGTCGGCGGTGCAGTGTCTGATTGCCGCCGTCGGTGTAGGCCTGGGTTTCGGCCTGCAGGAGATTTTTGCCAACTTCGTTTCCGGCCTGATTTTGCTGTTCGAGCGGCCGGTCCGGGTCGGCGACGTGGTGACCATCGGCGAGATTACGGGCAAAGTCAGCCGGATCCAGATTCGCGCAACGACGATTCAGTTGTGGGACCGCAAGGAGTTGGTGGTGCCCAATAAAGAGTTTATTACCGGGCGGCTGGTGAACTGGACGCTGACGGATACGGTGCTGCGGCTGGTCTTTCCGGTGGGCGTGGCTTACGGTTCGGATATCCAGAAGACCGAGGCCACATTATACCGAGTGGCCGCCGAGCATCCGAAGGTGATCCGGGACGATCCGCGCCCGCTTGTGCTTTTTGATAAATTCGGCGACAGCGCCCTGTTGTTTGAACTGCGTGTGTATATTCCCTCGATGGAGTGTTTCTTCCAGGTGCGGCATGAGATCAACTGCGCCATTGACCGGGCGTTTCGCAAAGAAGGCATCGAGATCGCCTTCCCGCAGCAGGATTTGCATATTCGCTCCATCCGGGCCCCGCTGCCGGTCCGCCGGGACGAGCTGCCTAAGCCATCCTGATCCGCCGCCGGCAGACAGATTGAGGGGATTTATGAGCCGAGGTATTTGCCCGGCAGGAGATAATTTTTCACGTAATCGCCGATGGCTTCTTCAAGCGGGGTGACCGGCTGCCGATAGCCGGTGGCGCGAAGTTTGGAGATGTCGGCCTGGGTATAGTACTGGTACTGATCCCGCAGGGTCTCCGGCATGGGGATGTATTCAATCTCGGCCGGTTTCCCCATCGCTTCAAATACGGCGGCGGCCATGTCATTCCAGGTGCGGGCCTGCCCGGTGCCGATGTTGAAAAGTCCGTTGGCCTCGGGGTGCTCGGCGAAAAACAGGGTCATCTCCACCGCGTCCTTGACATAGATAAAATCGCGAAGCTGCCGGCCGTCTTCGTAGTCCGGCCGATGCGATTGAAACAGCCGCACCCGGCCCGTTTCCCGAATCTGTTCAAAGGCCTTGTGAACAAAACTGCGCATGGGGCCTTTGTGATACTCATTGGGTCCGAAGACGTTGAAATACTTCAGTCCCACGACCTGGTCGAGCAGGCCCTGCCGACGAAGCCACAGGTCAAACATCTGCTTGCTGTAGCCGTACATATTGAGCGGGCGCAGTCGTCCGAGCTTGTCTTCTTCATCGCCGAAGCCCTGCGAGCCGTCGCCGTAGGTCGCGGCGCTGGAGGCATAAATGAACCGGGTGCCGATCTCCAGCGCCCAGCCGCACAGCAGTTTGGAGAATTCGTAATTGTTCTTGACCAGGTAGGTGGCGTCTGTCTCGGTCGTATCCGAGCAGGCCCCCATGTGAAAGACGGCCTCCACTTCCCATTCGGTCTCGCCGTCGGCGACAGTTTCGTTGAAGTCATCAATCTCCAGGTAGTCAGCAAACCGGAGGGTGCGCAGGTTCTTCCACTTTTCATCCTGCCCGAGCTCATCAACGATCAGGATGTCTTCAATGCCCCGCTGATTGAGAGCCGCCGCGATTGCCGACCCGATGAACCCCGCCCCGCCCGTAATAATAATCATATCCGTACTCCCGGAAAAACCGTTTGCGTTTTTGACTGTCGCCGTGCACGGTATCGGGAAACGGAGGCCTTGTCAATGTCAAAGTGCGGACCGGCCGGGCCCCGGAGAAAGAGGGCGGCGATTAGTCTTCCTTCAGCCGTTTTCGAATTGCCTCGGCGGCCTGCTGGTAGGGATTGTCCTGCGGGTCGCCTTCCCACCGGCCGGCCAGTGTTTCCAGGGCATCCAGGACGGAGGCATCGCCGATTTCGGCCAGCCGGCGGGCGGCGGCCTGCCGGGTTTCCGGGCGGTCGCTTCGGAGCAGATCCGCCAGTCCCTGCACGTTGCCGCTTTCGAAGCACTGGGCGACCTGCTGAAGCTGCATTTCCTGTGTTGTCGGGACAGCGGGCGGGATCTCCTGCGAGGTGCGGGTTGTCAGGCCGTTTGTTTCGGGCAGTTGCTGGTCGGGTCCGAGGTAATGCAGCGCCAGCAGGGCCCCGATCAGCAGCGCCGCGGCCGCGGCATACTGGATCATCGGGTAGGATCCCCAGCGCCCGGCGGGGCGTCCGCCTTCGGTTTCGAGTTTTTGCAGGGTCGCCAGCAGGGTTTGCCGGGCCTGCTGACAGGTGGTCTCATCGACCTGCCCCGCTTTGAGGCAGTCGGCCGCCTCCAGTACTTTCTGCATGCGCCGGGCCTCTTGCCGGCAGGCGGCGCATTCGTCGAGGTGCTTTTGTATTTGCCGGCTTTGCTGCTCGTTTAGTTCACCGAGGACAAAGCCCGCCAGGTTTTCCTGAAACGCTTCATGGTTTTTCATATCCATCGCTTTCTATAAAACGTCGCGCATCTCATGGGCAAGCTGCTTCAATGCCCGATGCAGATGCACTCGCGCTGTCGGTTCCGTACATCCCATCGCCGCGGCAATCTGCGGATAGCCCAGGCCCTCGATCCGTGCCAGCACAAACGCCTGGGCCTGCTGGGCCGGCAGGTTTCGGATGTGCCGGCGGAGGAGAGAGACCAGTTCGCCGGCGCGGGCCCTGGACTGGGGATTGTCGTCGGAGGGAATTTGCTTTTCAAACTCCGGATCCAAATGTTTTTCCTTTCGCTGTTTTCGAGCATAATCAAGGGCCTTGCGGATCGTCGTCCGGTAGAGGTACCCGTCCCAGTTGACCTGGCTGTCAAAGCTGCCCCAGCGTTTCCAGATCGCCAGAAAGACCTCCTGGTGCACGTCCAGGGCGGCCTGGTGATCGCCGAGCACCCCGTAGGCGATGTGGAGTACCTTGCGGCCGTAGTCCGCTACTAAGTTGTTAAATTGTTCATCTGCCACGACTTACAACCTCTTCCTGCCGCTGTTTTCTCCCTGAAGGCAACACGTCCCTTGTCTGCTTTCTGCAGAACAGGAGTATAGTAAAGCCGCCGACGTTTACAGGAAAATAAAAAAATATTCCGCAACGGACATTAAATATCCACAACGGGTCCCAAACTTTCTTGATTTTGTGCAGGGTAAAAAGGTATAATAAAGCTTAATCAGGAGCATGGAGATGGAGAGAAGAGGACGCTTTTGTTGGGGATATCGAAACCCAATGGCTGTAAGGAAACGGACAGGCAGCGGGTTTTTTAATGGGCTTACACATTCTTTTACTTTCAGGAGGCGGGTAATGAACGTTCAAATCAACAGGTCCGTTCTTGTCATTGTGATCTGTCTTGGAATTTTCTTGTCTTCACTTACACAAGCGGCCGAGTATGACGGCGGCGACGGATCGCCGGAAACTCCCTACCAGATCCGCACGCCGGAGCAGATGAACACCATCGGAGCCAATCCGGGCGACTGGGGAAAGCATTTCAAGTTGACGGCAGACCTCGATATGTCCGCCTACACGGGCACACTGTATAATATCATCGGGAATTTTAGCACACGATTTACAGGAACCTTCGATGGGAACGGCCATGTCATCCGCAAACTGACCATTGCCAGGCCATCCGAGGATTTTATCGGGTTATTCGGCTATGTCGGCTCCGGCGGGCAGATTCGGAATCTGAGTATAGAAGAGGCAACGATCACCGGTCACTCTATTGTCGGCGTCCTGGCGGGATATAATCATGGCGGCTCCCTGACGTCCTGTTATGCCGCCGGTTTGGTCAGCGGTTCTGTGATTGTCGGCGGGCTGGTGGGGCATAATCATAGCGGCCCCCTCACGTTCTGTTACGCCGCCGGCTCGATCAGCGGTGATTCTTTTGTCGGCGGTCTGATGGGGTATAACAATGGCGGCACCCTGACCTCCTGCTACGCAACCGGCTCGGTCGCCGGGGATTCTTCTGTCGGCGGCCTGGTGGGAGGGAATTATGGCCCCCTCACGTCCTGTTACGCCGCCGGTCCCGTCAGCGGAGATTCTTCTGTCGGCGGGCTGGTGGGCTCGAATGATGGCGGCCCCCTCACGGCCTGTTTCTGGGATATCGATACCAGCGGACGGACAGACGGAGTCGGCAATCCCGACCCGGATCCGAATGGGGTAACGGGCCAAACAACGGCCCAGATGAAGACGCTTTCGACGTTTGCGGGTGCGGGGTGGGATTTTTCGGCCTCCGACGGCGACCCGGCCGATTGGTGTCTGCCGTATCGTGAGTATCCCCGCCTGACGTGGGAATACCCCGGCAGCGCGGAGAGCGGGACCGAGGAAGGGGTCTATCCAATCTGGACGCCGGAGCAGATGAATATGATAGGGGCCAATCCGGGCGACTGGGGAAAGCATTTTAAGCTGATGGCGGATCTCGATCTGTCGGCCTACACGGGCATGGAATATCATATCATCGGAACAAGTTGGTCCAATCCGTTCACAGGCACATTCGAAGGAAACGGCCATGTCATCAGCCATCTGACAATGACCAGACTGTTCGAAGATCATATCGGATTATTCGGGTATGTCTGGGGCGGGCGGATTCAGAATCTGGGGATAGAAAATGCGAACATAATCGGCGGAAATTCGGTCGGCGGGCTGGTGGGGTTTAATGATTACGGCACCCTCGCATCCTGTTATGCCGTCGGCTCGGTCAGCGGTTCTGCTAATTCGGTCGGCGGGCTGGTGGGGTATAATCATCATGGCACCCTCGCGTCCTGTTACGCCAATGCCTCCGTCAATGGTTCTTCCTTTGTCGGCGGGTTGGTGGGGTACAATTATTATGGCGCCCTGACGTCCTGTTACGCCGCCGGCCCCGTCAGCGGTCTTTCTGCAGGCGGGCTGGCGGGGCGCAATTCCGGCACCATCACGGCCTGTTTCTGGGATATCAATACCAGCGGTCAGCCGACCAGTGCGGGCGGGACGGGCAAAACAACGGCCCGGATGAAGACGCTTTCGACATTCACAGAGGCCGGTTGGGACTTTGTCAATACCTGGGGGATCGGCAGCCGCCAGTCCTACCCGTATCTGAAATCATTAACAGGATTCAATCCGGCAGACATGAATTACAGCGGCAGAGTCGATCTGGAGGATCTGGCGATTGTCGCGAATAATTGGCTGAGAGAGTAAGAATAACACCCCCTTACCTTCGAAGCGATGTTGCAGAGTAGAAAGGAAAAGTCAAAATTTTGCCGCAGCGGACATCCAATGCCCATAAAAAAGCCGGGCGCTGGGCCAGGCGACTCCAAGCAACTATTTGTCAAGAGGGGAAATTATAGGGGGGAATACCCCCCCAGCGTCTCACCAGCGTCCAGGACATGTGATCTTTTTGCGGACTTGGTGCGGTATTTTCAATTTTTGAGCATATTTCTAAGCCCTATAATCTACTTGCTATTTCCCAAAAAAGAAGATATAATACGACCTGTGTAGAAGGGAATTGAAGTGGCTTTGAGGAGTGAGAAAAGATGAAAGTTAAAATTACCATTTTAATTCTTCTGGTATGTAATGTAGGCCCATCAGTTCTTCACGCGGAATGGAATGATATCACCATTACTCAAGATACTGAAATTTCCGATAGCGACCAATACGTACAGGTTTTTGTAAGGAGCATCAATCAGACAACAACGGTAAATGTAACGGGTGGACAAATTGGAACTCTGTTTGGATATAATAACAGCGTCATCAATATAACAGGGGGTACTTTCAGGCAGGAGTATTACAATTATCATCCAGAAAATAATGACGGAGATAATTTGTTCTTGGCTCCTTATACCCATAACATATATGTAGAAGATTCGAGTACATTGAATTATTATGGAGCGGATCTCGACTCTGCTTTGTGTGCTGGTGAATCTACAACTACTGTTTTTGACGGAAGACTCTCTCTGGTTCTTGCGGGGGATTCAAAAATCAATATCACAGGAGGAGAGATTACAGGTATTGGATATACCCGTTCCATAAATCCCGAATGTGCATCCCATTTATCTATCTCTGGTGGAGCATTCTCAGGCAAGGTTTTGTTGATTGATGACTGTGTTGCTGATATATATGGATACGGCTTTGTTTATGACCCCGATGGATGGATTAATGATGATCCAAGAATCGGGACCGCAGGTGGACAACTTCAGGGCTTTTGGGCAGATGGCACTCCCTTTTCGATCGATTTTGTAGATACGTACTTCAATGATTCCTATTCACATGTTAATCTTCATGTAATCCCAGAACCAGCCACTCTCTCCCTCCTCGCCATTGGAGCAGTATTAGTTAGAAAAAGATAATTCACTCCCCCATCCACTTATCCAGCACCTGCCTTGTCTTGTCCCTATTGGCAGCAGTGTTTTTTTACTGGAGTAGACAGACCATAACTGGTAGAATATGATCAAGAGTCACGGTGGCTCAAATACAAGCAGCATGCACATTCAAAGATGGAGTGAAATAATGGGATTATTTGATAAATTGTTTGGTAAAAAGGGAAAGA
>JAHDQI010000200.1 GCA_018433925.1 Phycisphaerae bacterium
CGCTGCTCGGCCAGTTCGACATAAAAAGAGGAAGTGGATCATAAATGCGTAAAATACTCGGTATCGATTTTGACAATACACTTCAACGGGAGAACCAATTCCAGGCCATACTCTTTACGCAGGAACGTAGCGGCGTTGTGGCGAAGCTGGTGGGGCTGCCCGTAGAATTTTTGCTTTGTACCTTCCCTGTTTTGGCTTAGTAACTTGAATTGTCCCGTATATCCTTTAATTACATATAACCATCACAAAAAACAGCTGTAAGTCCCAAGGCACAGGAGCTGTCGTAAGATGGTATTCTGTTTGTGGCGGCGGTCAGGGCTTATCTGGAGATTCGAGATAACGGAAGAACTCCGAGTTAGCGTCGATCATCAATGTCGTATTTTTCCCAATAGCCTGATAGCTTTCCAAAGTACGCAGGAAGGCAAAGAATTCCGGATCGATGCCGTAGGCCTCGCCGTAGACCTTCGTGGCCTTGGCATCCGCCTCGCCGCGAATCTCTTCTGCTTGACGCTGGGCTTCCGAGCGGATCTGGCGCAACTGCCGCTCCATCTCACCCTGGATCTCCTGGCTGCGGCCTTCGCCCTCCGAACGAAAACGCGCGGCGATGCTCTGCCGCTCGGAAATCATCCGGCTTTCCACCTGCCGGCGGACCGAATCGATATAATTGATGCGTTTGATGCGAACGTCGACGATCTCGATGCCCAGTTCCGGCATCAGACGTGAGGCGGCGGTGAGCATCTCCTGTTCCAGAAGCTCCCGGCCCATTTTTGGTTTTTCCAGGCCCACATCCGCGCGGATCAGCTCCTCTTCAGCAATCTCAGTAATGTCCACCTCCCAGTCACGTGACCGGACGATTTCTTCCAGATCGGCGCCGGAAATGATGTCCCGCACGACCGAATCGATGATATCATCCAGACGCGTGCGCGCCCCCAGCTCGTCGCGGACGGAGCGAAGAAACTGCAGGGGGTCGACAATCCGCCAGCGTGCGGTGGTATCGACCATAATGAACTCGCGGCCGAGGGTGGGAATCTGGCTGACCTCTCCGTCCCAGGCCAGGAGGCGTTTGTCGAAACGCCGAACCTCCTGGATGAATGGAAGTTTCCAATGCAGGCCCGGCTCGGTGATCACCTCTCCGACAGGCTCGCCAAACTGAACGATGATGCCCTGCTCGGCCTGGTCGATGGCAAAGACGGCGCTGGCAAGAACCACCACGACCGCGATGACGACGATACCAACCATCAAGGCAATGATTCTCTTCATCGGGTCACCTCCTTCGGCATTTGCCCCTCCTGGAGATGCAGCAGAGGCAGCGGTATATTCCGCCCTTCCTGAATCACCAGGACCGAGCCGATATTGGGCAGGATTTCGGAAAGGGTTTCCAGGTACATCCGCCGGCGCGTCACATCGGGAGCTTCCTGGTACTCCTTAAGAATGGAACGAAACCTCGCCGCCTCGCCCATCGCCTGATTGGTCCGCTCAGCCGCATAGCCCTGAGCCTCGGCGATGATGCGATTGGCCTCGCCTTTGGCACGGGGAATCGCCTCATTGGCCCGCTTGGTTGCCTCGTTGATCATGCGTTCCCGCTCCTGCCTCGACTCGTTGACCTCGTTAAAGGCCGGCTGGACAGCTTTGGGCGGGATGACATTCTGCAACTCCACCGTCACGATGTGGATGCCCGTCTCATACAACTTCATGGCCGCCTGGATCTCCTCGCGTGAGGTATTGGCGATTTTGACCCGTGCCGTGGTCAGTGCCTCGCTGCCGAGATGATTGCCGACCACCCGCCGCATGACGGATTCCGACAGATCACGGAGCGTGCGCTCGGGCTCCCGCATGCTGTAGAGGAACTTGATGGGATCGGCAATGCGGTACTGGACGACCCACTCGACATCGATGATGTTAAGATCCCCCGAGAGCATCATCGATTCATCGGGAAAATCCTGCTTGGAGTACCGCGTCGGCTCGCCCGCAACCGCTGTACGGAAACCGAATTCCTCTTTGAGCACCCGCTCGGTGGCAACGTGCTGGACGTTGTCAATCCCGAACGGCAGCTTGAAATGGAGGCCGGGACCGGTGGTTTTGATCACCTTACCAAAGCGTTTGATCACGGCCTGTTCTTCCGGCTGGACGGTGTAGACCATTGTCAGCACACCCACGGCGATCACCAACACGATAAGGCCGGCAACGATGAGCGGCCAAAAGCGACGTACCCCTGCAAATACTGTGGACAAATTAAAATCATCTTGTGGATATCTCATGGATTCCACCCTACGCGGTTAAACGGACGCTGTCAAGTGCATTTTCAATTTAGACAAACAACCCCGATTAGATAGAGATAAAGGTCTAATCCAGCTGAAAATTGTCTCTACCCTACCCTCACAATCGCCTCCATCGCCTTCTGCTGGTCCTGTTCGGCGTAGACTTCCGTAATCGCCGCAGAACGGTGCCCCAGGATGATTCGGGCGATTTCCAGCCCAAACTCCTTACGCAGGAACGTGGCGGCGTTGTGGCAAAGTACAATTGTTAAACGGCTTTAATA
>JAHDQI010000379.1 GCA_018433925.1 Phycisphaerae bacterium
CGTTACGAACCCGGCGGATCAACGAAACAGGTCGCCAAGCGGACGGGAAAGGAACCGTACGTTTTGTATCGTCTGTTTAACAAAATCCACGCGCAGCTGCTGCTTTGCATCCGCCGGACGCTGGCGGAGGGAGCCTGATCGCATGAAGCTGTCTGCAGAACAACTGAACCGACTTTTCATCCTCCTGGGCGCCCTGCGCGACGGGGTTCTTACGGGGCAGGACTTTGAGGCCCTGAATGACCTATTGCGCAACTCTCCGGAGGCCCGCGATTATTACGTCGATTATGTTTACCTGTGCTCGGACCTGTGCAACCTGCAGGCGGCCATCAAACATAGCCCAGCCAAGCCGCGAGAGCAGGCCTCCTGCGGCTGCGAGGCCGATGAAGAGCTGGTGACCCCCCCGCTTGCCCTGGATATTCTGAAAGAGCTGGGCGATTATGAAAACCAGGCCGACGCCCTTGAACTGCCTGCGCCGGAAACGGTTTGCGAGCCGGCCCCGGCCGTGCACCCGAGCCGGAAGCCCGCTCCGCAGGTATCGAAACTGTCCATGATTTCGCTGATTACCTCGCTGGCGGCCTTGCTGTTTATCCTGGCTTATCCGCTGCTGTTTCCCCCGCCGCTGACGGGAGTGGCCTTTGTATCGGATGTAATCGACGCGAAATGGTCCTCTTCGGAATCGCTTGAGAAAGGGGTCCGGCTTGCGGCCGGGGCAGACCCGATTCAGATCATCAAGGGAATTGTCAAGATCCGGACGGATAACGGGGTTCACCTGGTGCTGGAGGCCCCGGCGGAATTTCGATTTACCAACTCAGACGAGCTGGCCATGAATTACGGGCGTCTGTTTGTGAATGTCAAGGAGGCCTCCAACGGGTTTATTGTTCAGACGCATAAGTCAAAAATCATCGACATCGGCACCCAGTTCGGCGTGTATACCGATATGCGAGGCGAGACGGAGCTGCATGTGTTTGAGGGCAAAACGGTGCTGATCGCCGGGCTGCATAATAGAATTGAGCAGGCGATGGATGTGATCGCGGGGCAGGCCCGCAAATTCGGAAAATCGCTGACCGAGGTGCGGCCTATCGGTCTGAGCGAGCGATTCTTTGTTCGTGATATCGAATCGAAAGGAAATGTTGTCTGGCGCAGCGACAAGCAGATCCACCTGGCTGATGTTGTCGGCGGCGGAGACGGGCTGGGCACCGGCCAGATCAACACCGGCATCAATCCCTCCAACCGGCCCAATGACAAACCCGGCGAAATGCGGGACCGGCGAGGGGACAATACCTATAACTCCGTGTTCGGCAATCCGTTTATTGACGGCGTTTTTGTGCCGAACGGAAAAACAGAACAGCAGGTGACCTCGGCGGGGCATATTTTTGAAGCCTGCCCGCCGACTTCGGGTTACTTTTTTGCCGATATCCTGAACACGCCGGCGACCGTTATGGGGCCGACGGATACGAGTCCGTTTTCGCTCGTCCTTGACGGGATTGATTACGGCTCCGAGGACCGTCTCTGTCTTTGCCTGCACGCCAACAGCGGGATTACGTTTGATCTGAATGCCTTTCGCCTGCGTTTTGCGGGGTCTCGGATTGTTCGCTTTTCGGCCGTGGTCGGGATCGTGGACTGCGCGCCGAGCGAGTCCATTGAGTCGGCGGCCGCGTTCTGGGTTCTCGCAGACGGGCAGGTTCGGTACAGCAATACCCTTCGGCGCGGAGCGGCCGAGCCGGTTGAGATTGAGCTGGCGGAGACGGACCGATTCCTGACGCTGGTGACGACGGACGGGGAATCTCTTGATATTACACTGGATCGAAACGCTATCGGCTACGACTGGGGTCTTTTTGCCGAGCCCAAACTAATTCTTGAATGACTATGAAAACACGCGCGTTTACCTTGATTGAACTGCTGGTAGTGATCGCGATTATCGCGCTGCTGCTGGCGATTGTGATGCCGTCGCTGAAGATGGCCAAGGAACATGCCGAGCGGCTGCTGTGCGGCAACAACCTGAAAAGCATAGGCCAGATGCTGCACCTGTACGCGGACAGCCAACATGATTTTTTGCCGGATCCGTATTATGGAGACGATCATCCGGCCGGGGCGGCTTCATACCTGCTGCTGAATGTCAACGATCAACTGCCTCTGCATGATCGGATCGGGGACGCGGTACGGCGGGAGGCGTTTTTTAACCTTGGAAGACTGTTCGCGACCGGGACCCTGCAGACGGATACGAGCGATCTGCTGTACTGCCCGAGCAACAAACGAACCGCCTTTTCGTACGATTATTACGGCGGGCCGGACCAATGGCCTACGCCGGATGAAAACGAGAACGTTCGAGGCCGCATCCGGGCGGGGTATTCTTACCTGCCGCAGTCGGTCCATGAGAAGATGAACCTGGGCGGCCAGATGTTCCCGGCGCCGACCCACCGACTGTCTCAGACTCATCCGAATTATTCCATGTGCCTGGATGTGCTTCAGCATCCGGATCGGCTGTCTCATAAGCGGGGAAATTACATGGGCGTCAACATGCTGTACGCGGACGGCAGCGTTCAGTTTCGGACCAATCCGAACCTGCTGAATCTGTCTACTTATACCGTCGATCCGATGGAGGATATCACCCTGTGGCGTGAAATGATTCGCGCGCTTGAATAATGAGGCAAGGCCGCTTTTTTTGTATGGGAGTTTTTACTGTGTGTGATGTGTGGATAAAAGGACGTAGAACAGGAACAGGAATGGGTCAATCAATTTTATAACTTTTTGTGGAGGATTTGGTTATGAATGCAAAATGTGTATGGTTCGCTATTGTTTTTCTGTGTGTGCTCGGACTCGTTGTCCGGGCGGAGGTAGTCATTACAACCGCTGACGGGGAGGGTGCGGATACGTACCTGACCAATGACGGCCAAGAGGGCCCAACGACAGTTCACGGTACCGATGTCCGGATCCGGGCTTTTCGCCAATTGGCTAATACCCGTTCTAAAACGGGATATATCCGCTTTGATCTCACTGAAGTCGGCGGAGACCTAACTGAAGCGGTCATGACGTTTGCCCTGACCTGGCAAAAAGGCGGCTTAAAAACGGTGGATGTCTATGGCCTGAATGACGGCCCGGATGACTTCTGGGATGAAGGCACAACCCACTACAATAATGCGGCGGCGATGGCATCTGCAACCGAAGGGAACTACGAGCTGAATCAAAGCATGGTGGAGTTGCTGGGCACCCTGAGCACGCCCGAAGCCCCGGAGCCCAATCAATTTTCTTCGGACCCAATCGCGCTGAATCTTGACAGTTTTCTGTCGAGGGATACCAATGGGCTGGTGACTTTTGTTTTCATCGGCGATGACAATGAAAATGAAATCGCCTCCAAGGAACGAGAGGACGATTTGATTCCGCCGACGATGACGCTGCCGAATGCCACAGCGGTTTCCCGCGCCTCGGACCCGACCCCGACTAACCTGGTTAAGGTTGTGGTTGGCGAGTATGAGGAGCTGAGCTGGGTCAACCCGGACCCGAACCTGGCCTGGGGAGAGATCACCTGTGATGTGTACTTCGGCGACAGCGAACCCAATGCCCTGGAGCCGAATTACGGGCTGACTCTGCTGGCCGCAGGCGTTGACGGCAACTCGGTGGCCATGCCGGAACTGGATGTGTACAAGACCTACTACTGGGTGGTGGATACCTATGACACCAGCCGCGACCCGGAATATGTTCAGGGCAAGGCCTGGTCGTTCAATACCAACAACAGCGCTGCGGATGTGGACGCCGGCGCAGACCAGTATGTCTGGCTGACGGGAGGCGCGGCGGTTGATACTACCAGTAATGCCGATACCTACCTGCGCGACGCCACCGTTTATGGCTCGGAGGTCTATGTGGATGTTCGCGGCGGAGGCGTCGATCATGCGGGCTATATTCAGTTTGACCTTTCTGAACTGTCGGCTCTTGATCCCCAGGATGTCCTAAATGCCACCCTGACTCTGAGAAAAGTGGCCGGCACCCGCAATGACGGAATCAACAACGGACGGTTTTCTCTCCACGGCCTGAACAATGTGGCCGGCAATACGCCTCAAAACTGGAGCGAAAGCAGTCTGACTGAAAGCGGCGCCGATGCGGCCGGACAGGAATGGAACGGCAGTGTCCCAATGACCACCGCAATCACCAACGGATGGATCACGGACCTGGATGATGATGTAGCGGATATTTCTGAAGTTATCGCCAGCGACGTGATTACCGTCAGCGGCGATGCGCTGAATGCGTTCATTCAGAGCCGCATTAATGACGGGGGCCTGGTCACCTTTATCGTCGCCTGTGAAGACGGCAACGACAGAGGATACGGTATTGCCTCCAAGGAAAATCCGACTCCTGAATATCGTCCGCGGCTGCAACTGAACTATGGTACGCCTTCGGCAAATGTGACGCTCAGCGGCAGTTATACGGATGACGGTCTGCCGGCGGATACGGTAACCGTAGAGTGGACGGAAGTCAGCCGACCGGA
>JAHDQI010000366.1 GCA_018433925.1 Phycisphaerae bacterium
GCGGTTTTGTAGGTATTATTCCTGACGCCAAGTTTGTCCATTCCTTTTCCTTTTTTGTCCACTCTTTGTTCTGTTTTGTCCGTTTTTTGTCCAAAAATTGCCGCTTTTTTTCCTGTTTTTTCCGAGTTTCTCCAGTGGCCAGATACCAGATACCAGATACCAGCGGGTCGAAACTTCCTCTTCTGAACTTTTCAAAAAGCTCCTGGCCTTACGGGGGGTATACTACCATAAAAATATTAAATAGCAAATTTAAAATAAGAATTATTTGAAATTTAGTGAAATTTATCGGGGTTTGAAGATACGGATTGGGGGGGGATTATGAATGGCGGAACCCGCCGTGGGCGGATGGATTTTTATAGAATTCAAAAATAAACCATGAAGATTTTGGGTTTTTGAAAATGCGGGAATATGAAAACACGGTGACTGTCCTTAGTTCCCTATTTTCGGCCTGGAAGGGCGAGACAGAATCATCATAAGTCTTTATTAGTTAAATAGATACGAGACGTCCCGCCGCTCCTTGCCGTATCATTTCAAGTGTATTTTTCGAAAAAAATATTTATAGATTATTTCATATTGTCTTGCAATTATGCATTTGATATGCATAATTGCAAATATGATAGATGATAATAAATATATAAAAAGAGGATTGGAAGCCGTATTAAAGAAAGCATTTCGGGAGTTTCCGGCTGTTGTATTGACCGGTCCTCGCCAATCGGGGAAAACGACTTTGCTTAAGCACCTCTTTGGAGACACATACCGGTATGTATCGCTCGAACCTCCTGATGTACGAGCCGCCGCTGAAACCGACCCTCGGGGTTTTCTGGAAATGTATGCTCCCCCGGTCATTTATGATGAAATCCAGTATGCCCCAAGTTTATTGCCTTACATCAAAGAACAGATTGACGCCCACCGTGACCGTCCGGGGCAGTACCTGCTGACCGGTTCACAGAATATCCTCATGGCAGAAAAGATTACTGAATCGATGGCCGGCCGAGCCGCTATGTTGAAACTGCTGCCGCTTTCAAACCGTGAAATACAAGGTTTTTCTGATGCCCCACTGCCGTGGGAACAGGCCACCGGCCTTCCCCGTCCGAAGATTTCGGGCCAACCGATGTGGACACAATTTTTGAGAGGCGGATACCCAGAGTTAACAGCACAGCCTAAACGTGATATTGCCCTGTGGCACAGCAGCTATATCCAAACCTATCTCGAGCGGGATGTTCGCACGCTGCGTCAGGTTGGAGACTTGACCACTTTTCAGAATTTCCTCAGGGCCCTGGCCGCTCGAAATGGACACCTCTTAAATCTAACGGATGTGGCAAGAGACCTGGGCGTCGCCGTCAATACAGCCAAGTCATGGATCTCCGTATTAGAAGCGACATTTCAAATCCTTGTTCTTCGCCCCTATTTTGGCAATCTCAGCAAACGACTGATCAAAAGTCCCAAGATTTATTTTACAGACGTTGGAACATTATGTCATCTGGCAGGACTCAAAGACCCTGAGCATGCGGCAAAGGGACCGATGGGAGGCACGATCTTTGAAACCGCAGTCCTCATGGAAATTGTAAAAACCATTAGGAATCGAGGCGAGGAGCCAACTCTATACTTTTGGAGAACGGCCACTGGGAATGAGGTCGATATTATTATTGAAACAGAGGGCAAACTGGTTCCTCTTGAAGTGAAGTTGTCTGCCACACCCCGTCCTGCGATGGCCCATGGAATCAGGGTTTTTCAGCAAGATTATAAATCCAAAGTATCATCCGGTTATGTCATTACATCCGGGGATGTTCGATTGCCGCTCGGAAAAGAGGTCATCGCCCTCCCGTTTTCAGAACTTTAGGATTTCCTCGTTTTATTAAGCTCCAGGCACGAATCATGGCAACCCCTGTTGTCCTGTGCAAAAACCTATCTGGCGGCTAAGGTTTCTGGGGGGTGCGGTCCGATATACCCGGTGGGAAACTGTCAACGCAACCTGAAAAGAGAGGTATGAGGCCATGAAATCGAGTTCTGTGACGATTAAAACGATGGTTCTTCTGGTTTCGGCGGCGGTCCTGGTCGGGTACCTGGCCGCGGCCGGGGGGGCCGTGGAACGCACCCGCGAGTACGAAATCACCGTGCCGCCGTACCAGAGCGATACAGCCCGGATGATCGCCGCCTATGAACGGCTCAGCGATCAGTACCTGACGCTGGTCGGGCGGCACCTGGCGGGGCTGGACAGCAGCGACCGGATGATTTTGCAAAAACTGGAGGCGCTGGAGAAGAAACTGGACGAACTGGGGAAAAAAGTGGACCGCCTGAGCGGCTCCAACGCATCGCACGAGGGGCCTTCGGAAGAGGGCAGGCCGGCGGCCGAGTCGGGGCGTCCGTTTACTGATCGACCTGGGGGCAGGCCATGATGTATTCGCGCACGTCGTCGAGATTGGCGACGGCGACGGCCACCTTGTCGTCGGCGGCCCCGTAATAGAGGTACAGCTCGCCGGTCTCTTTGCGGACGAGTCCGCCGGTGACAAACGTGACATCCGAGACATCGCCGATGCGCTCATAGCTTTCCCGCGGTCCGAGGACCCACTCCTCGCTTCGGCGGAGGACCCGCCAGGGGGCGTCCTTGTCGAGCAGGGCCAGTCCCGTTCGGTAGATCTGGCTGGCGGTGGTATGCCGGACGCCGTGATAGACCAGCAGCCATCCCTCCGGCAGCTCAATCGGCTGGCAGCCGAGGCCGATCCGCGCCCCGTCCCAGTGGGCATAGCGGGTCCGCAGCAGGGTTCGATGGTCGCCCCAGTGTTTGAGGTCGGGGGACATGCTCAGCCAGATGTGGGCCTCGCCGCGGACGACGGGGCGGTGAATGAGGGCGAAGCGGCCGTTGAATCGCCGCGGAAAGAGGCAGGCGTCCTTGTCTTCGGGGGGCAGCATGCCGCCGAGGCGGGCAAAGGTTTTGAAGTTACGTGTGATGGCCAGGGAAACGATGGGCCCGCCCTCGCTGAAGGAGACATAGGTAATGGCGTACTGCTTCTGCTCTTCGAGCCAGACGATGCGCGGGTCTTCGAGTCCCCACTGCTCTTCCTTGCTGGACTGGTCGGCCAGGAGGGTCGGCTCGGGGTCAATAGTCCAGTCGGTCAGGCCGTTGGGGCTGCGGGCGACGGTCAGGTGACTGAAGCCGCGCAGGTCCTCGACGCGGCAGAGCAGCAGGATATCGCCGTTGAGGGCCACGGCGCCGGGATTGAATACCGAGTTGATCGGATAGGGCCAGTGGCCGGCGGTCAGGATGGGATTGCCTTCATACCGGCGAAACAGGACGGAGGCCAGTTTGGCTCGCTGGAACGCATTCATCGTTCTATTCTTTCGTTATTCCGACTGAACTGTGTTTGCATCTTCTTTTGCATCGACCAGATTCGACGGCCAGTCAAGGTACTTTATCGGTTTTGAAAGATCAATAAAAAAGCCGGCCCGCTTTTGCGGCGGCTTTTTGCTTGTCAGGGGAGGGAGCGTTTTTTACACTGGTTAAACCGGACCCGGAAGGGAGGAAAACTTTTCGGGAAGAAGCCGGAACCTTTGAGCGCGGGAGGGCGTACAAATTCCGGACTTTTTTTGTGTTTTTGTGAGGAAATCAGCCAATGCGGACAAAACAGCTCACCCGACTCTGGATTTTGGGTATCCTGATTTGCGCGGGTCCGATCATCGCCCGGGCGGAGAACGAAACGGGCCTGATCGGCATTTATGAATATGAAACGGAACGGTCCGGGGTCCGCCTGTATCTGGACATACAGGACGGCCAACGGGGGATTACGGCCGCGTTTGAGGGGACGGACGATCTGCATTACTACGCGACGGAGGATGGGGCTCCGGCTCCGGGGCTGAATTTGAAGCTCTCGGCCGCGGGGGAGGGGATCGCGTTTGCCCCGGCGGTGTTTCCGGAATATACGATCTTTGAGGATCCGGGGCTTGGGAAAGAGGTGCCGGTGCATGTCGGGAATTTCAAGGTGTTTATCCCGGCTTTATCGGGCCTGGACCAGGATACCTCGGCGCGGATCGAGGTCTCGCTGAGCGGGATCGCGTGCACGAGCAAGCTGTGTTTGATGCCGTTTCGAAAGACGATTGCCGCGACGGTCCTGCCGGACCCGGAAAGCGCGGACGGGCTGCCGAGATTGACCGCGGTATCGGCCGGCGAGTCGAAGCCGGGACCGCGGCCGGCAGGGGAGGCGGAAAGGCCGGAGGCGGAGGCGGCAACGGATCTGGCGGGAGTCCTTTCGGGATGGAGCGAGCAGGTCGCGGGGGAGCGGGATTCGGTTCGAAGCGTGCCGTTTTATTTTTTGCTGGCGATTTTAGCGGGGCTGTCGATCAATATCATGCCGTGCGTGCTGCCGATTCTGCCGCTGATTATTATGCGGCTGGTTTCGCAGGCCCAGGAATCGGGGCCGCGTCGGATGGCTCTTGGGCTGTCTTTTTGCGGGGGGATTGTGCTTTTCTTCGCGGCGTTCGCGCTGATTTCGGTGATGATTACGCTTGTGACCGGGGCGGCTATTGATTTGAACTCGCTCTATCGCCAGCCGACGGCGGTGATTGTCCTGTTTCTGCTGATTGTCTTTTTTGCCCTCGTTTTTATGGATGTGCTGACCCTGACGCTGCCTTCGTCGGTGTCCAATAAGCAGCAGTCACTGGGTTCGGGATTTGCGGGGTCTCTGGGGCTGGGTTTTTTTGCCGGCCTGCTGAGTACGCCGTGCAGCGGGGCGCTGCTGGGGGCGGTGCTGGTGTGGGCCCAGTCTCAGCCGCCGGCGGTCAGCAGCGCGGCGATTGTGCTGATGGGGGTGGGGATGGCCCTGCCGTACGCGGTGCTGGTGTCGGTTCCGAAGCTGCTGGATTTTGTGCCTCGGCCGGGGGCGTGGATGGATCTGTTTAAGAAGACGGGCGGGTTTTTGCTGCTGATTCTGGCGGTTAAATTTACCCTGACGGCGCTGAGCAAGGATCGGCTGATTAACGTTTTGATGTACGGCGTGATTTTCAGCTTTTGTGTGTGGATGTGGGGTCAGTGGGTCAGTTTGAGCACGCCGGCGGGGCGCCGGTGGACGGTGCGGCTGGCGGCGCTGGGGATGGCCGCGGCGGCGGGGTTGTGGCTGCTTCCGGCCGGCGAGCCGCCGATCATCCCGTGGCAGGACTATGACGCGGCGGTCATTGAATCGGCCCTGCGCGAAAATCGTCCCGTTGTGCTGAAGTTTACCGCGGACTGGTGCACGAACTGCAAGGTGGTCGAAAAGAAGGTCTATCAGCAGCCCGAAATCGCGAGGTTGGTTTCGGATCGCAATCTGCTGCCGATCAAGGCGGACACCACGCAGGCAAGCTACCCGGCGTCCGTCGATTTTAAGAACGTTTTCGGCGAAGCGGGCAATCTCCCGGTGACGATTCTGCTGGACCCGAAAGGCAATACCCTGCTGAAAATCCGAGGCCTCTTCGAGCCCGAACTATTTCGACAGGCGGTTTCCAGCCTGCATTGAGTCTGTTTCTTTTTTTTGTTTGAAAATACAGACTCAGACTTTACAATGCCCTTCAAGCAGTTCGATCTCTAATCATAACTCTATTCTCGGAAACTGAACATGAGTCTGATCGCGGGTTGTTTTTGCCTGAAGGGAAAGCCGGACGCCGCTGCCGGCTTTGCGAAACTGAAAGAGTTTCCCATCCTCCTTCATGAAACGGGAGGCCGCTACACCTACGAGATGGAAGCAAGCCCGCAGTCTTTCGTGATGGCCAAATACAAGCACACCACCCCGCCGCAATTGCTCTGCGGCGGGACTGAGGCCCTGTTCCTGCTGACGCTGGGCCATCATGACCTGGCCTATCCGATGGACTGGGCCGCCTCGCTGTCGATCGAACA
>JAHDQI010000013.1 GCA_018433925.1 Phycisphaerae bacterium
AATCGCCTTAATCATCATCGGCACCACCTCGTTCAGATCGCCGAGGATTTTATAATGAGCAAGATGAAAGATCGGTGCGTCCGCGTCATTATTGATCGCGATGATCTTCTGGCTCTCGGCCATGCCCGCCTGATGCTGAATCGCCCCGCTGATGCCCACGGCAATATACAAGCTCGGCCGCACCGTCGTGCCCGTCTGCCCCACCTGGTGATCACGGTCAATAAACCCAAGGTCCACCGCCGCACGCGTCGCCCCCGGAGCCCCGCCCAAACAGTGCGCCAGGTCCCAGATCAGCTTGAAGTTGTCCTTGCTGCCCACCCCCGCCCCGCCGGCAACAATAATACGCGAGGCCTTCAGATTCACCTTCTTCTGCTGCCGATGCTCAGCAAGAATCTCCACCAGCAGATCCGCCGGGGACAAATGCACCGTTTCCCGGATAACCTCGGCCTTGCGAGTCCCGTCCGGCTCAGGCATGGGCATCACGCCCTCCCGCACCGTAGCCATCTGCGGCCAGCGGTCATAATTGATAATCGTGGCAATAATGTTGCCGCCGAAGGCCGGCCGAATCTGCAGCAGCAGGTTCTCAAAAACCTGACCGGTACTCTTGATCTCATGACGCCCGATCTGCAAATCCGTGCAGTCGGCCGTCAGGCCCGCCTTGACCGCGCTGGCAATCCGCGGGGCCAGATCGCGGCCGGCCGGCGTCGCCCCATACAAAACAATCTGCGGCGCATACTGGCCGATCAGTTCGTCAATCACCTTGGCATACGGGCTGGTCTGGTAATGCCCCAGCAGGGGATGTTCGGCCAGGTAAACCTTGTCAGCCCCGTACTGGCCCAGCCGAACACACAAATCGCTGATTCCGTCCCCCAACAGAACCGCCGCCAGAGGAACCTTCAGCGTATCGGCCAACTCCCGGCCCTTGCTCAAAAGCTCCAGGGACGTATCCTCAAGCACACCCTCATGCTGCTCCGCAAAAACCCAAACCTCACCCTGTTTATTCACCTCGATCATGCACAATCCTTTATTCAAAATCCGCCCGAAGGGCACCCTCATTTCAAAAGTAAAAGTTCACAATTCAAATGTCATCTTACCCGATCGTGTGATCCACAATCAATTCATGAACCATCGATTCGATACCCGCCTGGCTCGGATCAATCATCTTGGTTTCCTTGGCCGCCAGCACCACGCTTTGAATCCGATGCACCTTCGTCGGCGACCCGTCCCGGCCGCACCAGCTCAGGTCCGCATCCAACACATCCAGATTCCATTGCCGGATCAGCAGCCCCTTCTGCTCCAGCCCCCTGCAGACGGCCTCCACGTCAATCGAAGGATCCGCCTTGGCCATCGCCTCCACTTCCAGGCGGCACCTGGCGTCCTTGTACTTCATCAGACGCCTCGCCGAAGGCACCCGCGGATCGTTGGCCGTATCAATCACCGTCAGCAGCACCGGCAGCTTGGTCCGAACCTCCTGCCAGCCGTTGCCGAGATTGCGCCGCGCGGCAATCGTCTTGTCCTTCAACTCAATCAGTTCTTCAACATAGGTAATCTGAGGAAACCCGACCTTTTCAGCCACCTGCGGCCCCACCTGGGCGGTATCCCCATCGATGGCCTGCCTGCCGCACAGAACAATATCCGGATTGAGCTTTTTGACGGCACAACTCAGGATATAGCTGGTCGCCAGCGTATCGCTGGCCGCACACCGCCGGTCGGTAATCAAAATCACCCCGTCAGCCCCGCGAAACAGCGACTGCCGCAACACCTCGGCCGCCGACGGAAGCCCCATGGTAATAACCGTAATCTTGCCGCCGTACTGCTCCTTGATCTGGAGGGCCGTTTCAAGGGCATTCAGGTCTTCCGGATTGAAAATCGCCGGCAAAGCCGCCCGGTTGACCGTCCCATCCTCGTTCATTGCCTGCCCGGTCACTCGCTTCGTATCCGGCACCTGCTTAACCAATACTACACAATTATACCCCACGGATCGTCTCCCTGAGATTATCATTCCTGTTTCACAAGCTTACCAAAAGACAGGATAGTGTAGTTTGCAAAAATAGCAAGTCAATCAAAAAATGGCCAAACCAAACATGGAAAAACAGACATGAAAAAGAGGAAATATTTAAAATAGACAGATCATCTTATCCGCAGACATTACTTAGAAAGACGATAAATCAGCAAATCCCGCTCAGATTTGTCATAAACACATCGTCCCGCTCATCCAGGTCCTTACTGAGAGAGCCCCTGCGCTTCAGCTCACAAATCGCCGCATGGCGAAACGACGTTTGCCCCAATACCGTCATCAGCAAAAGGGTCTCAACCGATTCGTTTTCAAAATCCAGATCAACCTCCGCATGGCTCAGCCGCATACCGGCTCCTTTCTTTCAAAAGTTCTTTTTTCACGGGATTTTATACACAGGAAAAATGCGGGAATTGTGAGCAATTGATTTGAAAACGAATAAAACTCCCAAAAAATCAAAAGAGATTAAAGATACATATATTCGGCATATTATTCTGAAAATTTAGATAATTTTGCATGAAAATGAGACCAAATATTCTTGATTGTTTATAGCCGTTTTTATAGAATAACAGGTGATGTTCGGAGCCGCTGAAAGGCGTCTTTTCAGCATCTCAGGACGGATCTATAGGAGAGGGTAAAACAAACCAGTATAGCATCATTTTGCGGAGGCCATGTCCCCTTTACCCTGACAATTAAAGAGCAGACTGTGTTTTGCGTGTAAAAGGAGAGAAATTATGTGTACAATGAAAAGGGTTTTCTGGACTCTGTTTATCACGGTTTTGTCCGCCGGCTTTGTTTTCGCATCCGTATCGGAGAAAGATCCTGCGGATTTCATCCCCTCCCAAATTTTCAACAATACCCATGTGGATAGTGCAGCAAAATCCATAACGCGCGAGATCAAAGCATCGCCAAAACTGTCTTATATTGAATATCTTTACGCAACCAGCGGTACGGGAATTTACCTGATTCAGATAAACCACCCGGCCGATCAGGTCTGCAGTGCATTGCTGTTTCCGTTTAATTTGGCCGGCTTTTACGGTGCCGCCGGCAGCGCCGATGCCGATTCCTTCTGGGCCACCTCAAACGGCAATCCTACGAACGGTGCCGGTTCAGCCCTCTATCGCATCTACCCGGCGGAAAAAGCGGCTGTCAAAATCAGCGACAGCTACGGACAGGATCCGCGATACCCCACCAATCCCGCCTATGTCATCAACATGAGAGAACTGGCTTATGATGATGACACCGATACCTTATACGGAACAGATTACAAAGGACTGTACACCATTGATCCGGCCACGGGTCTTGCCTCTTATATCGGTGATTTCGGAATCGGCCAGGACGGCAAACCCATCGAACAGACCTGGTCTCTGGCGTACGCATCCGAAAGTCAGAAGTTGATCCTTGTCAATCAGCAATTGGATGATAATTTCGTGAGGATCGGCACCCAGATGTACACCGTCAACCCGGCTACAGCCGCTGTCACCTACATCGGCGATACCACAGCCGTTGGCATGACGGATATCTACGAAAGCCGGCAAAGTAATCAATTGTATGGCATCAGGAATTTTGAACATGAAGTCTATGACGTCAACAGCGTAACCGGCCTCGCTCAGTCGCGCGGCCTGATCGCCCACAATCTGCTCGGCCTGGGCGGCGATTTCATCGAAACAGCCGGCCCGCGGATCTCGTTCCCCTTCCTGTATGCCAGAACCGCCGCATCCGCCGCCAGCGAACTGGACGGAACCGTCAACGTTGCCTCCGACAACGACAGCGGAACTCATGCGACCGTAACCTCTCTGGCCACGGCATTTACGCAGGAAGCCGGACAGAGCTCCGGCATCGGCCAGCAATCCGCCATGACGGTCTCGGCGGCCAGCACCAATAGTTTAACACAGTGCTCTTTTTCCCCTTCTGTTGCGTTTACCTCGGATTATAACGGACCCAATCAACACGGCCGGGGAGGCGGCAGTGCTTCGATCTCCTGCGACAACCACATCCGAATTGATAGCGACGCCACCTGGACCGTCGGAGACCGCGTGCTTGTCCTGGTCGAAGGCAGCCGCACGCTGGATAATCAAATCAGCCGGTATGCCCTCGACTGGCAGATGGAAGTCTATGAACTGAACATCGAAAGACCCGTCACGCGGCTGACCGAACAGGACCTCCCGGCAACGGCATCGACCCCGTTCCTCGGGGCCTTCCAGGCGGCCGTCGGCAGCAGCTATGACTACTGGCTTCGATTTACAATGACCCTGGATGTAGAGATGCTCGCCGGCGACATCAATGCCGACGGGAGGGTGGATATGACCGACTTTGAAGCATTCGCCCGGCAATGGCCCGATGAGGACTGCGACGCATCCAACGACTGGTGCGGTCAAACCGACCTGGATGAAAGCGGACAGGTAAACCTCGATGATCTTTCCCTGCTGGCGGCCGACTGGATCCAGGGCAATGTCTGGGATGACGACAATGAATTCAATCTGGACATGAATTTTACCTTCCGGACCATCGCCCTGCCCGAAACTCCACAGACCCTGAATGACCAGTGTCAGGACGCCCTCGTAATCATGGCCGATACGGAATACTTCGGAACCACCGAAGGGACAACCGGAACCGACCTGTCCAGTTGCGGCAACAACGACATCTACGATGTCTGGTACAACTTTGTGCCGACACAGGACGGCCTCTACCAGATCTATGTCGAAAGCAGCGACTATGTCAGCCCCTGCGTTTCACTCTTTGACGGCTGCGGAGGAGCTGAGCTGGCCTGTTGGACAACCGGAAGTTCCGTCGGCTACGCCTCAGGATGCTTTTTTGAAGCGACGGCCTGGACCAGCTACCTAATCCGCGTAGCCGACTACAGCTACTCAACCGGCGACTTCAAGCTCATCGTCCTGCATCATCCGATCCCGGACAATGATGAATGCGCCGGAGCGTTCCCCCTCGAACCGGATCACTTTTATGAGGGCCGGAATAACTTCGGCGCCACCAATGATTCGACCAGCAGTTGCGGAACCGATGACACGCACGATGTCTGGTACAAGTACACCGCTCAGGATGACAACAACGTACTGTTTACTGTTTTTCCTTATGAAGATGAGCCGCCGTATTACACCGCTTCCCTCTTTGACGGATGCGATGAACTGACTCGAACCGAGCTGATCTGCGGCGTCTACGAAGAAAACGGCCGCGAAGAAAAAACCACCGTTGTCATCCTCGAAAATCCTCAGCCCGGTCAGACCTACTACCTCCGCGTCGCCCGAAATGAGTCAGAGTACGGCCAGTTTGCGCTGGAGACACGGCCCGGACCCGTAAACGACAAGTGCAGCCGGGCCCAAAGCATCTCCGCAAACAATTATACCTGGGGATCCACATGGGGCGCCGGCGGAAGCGATGTTTCCTACTGCGGATGGAACGACAGCCGCGATATCTGGTACGCCCTGACCTCCGACCAGACCCAACAGGTTCTGATTCGCGCCTACAGCGGAGAAATGAACCCCTTTACGGTTTCCTTGTTTGACGCCTGCGGAGGATACGAACTGGCCTGTGCAGAATCCTGCGAAGGATACGAAGGCGAAATGAAAGCCCAGATCATCCATCCCTGCAATGCATGGCAGACCGTTTATGTCCGCATCGCTTTTACCGACGGACAAATGGGAGAATACTATCTGGAAACCATCCCCCTGATCCCGCCCCAGAATGACGAGTGCCAGAACGCCGAAGTCCTCGATACAGGGTACCCCTGTGCGGAGGGATCTACACTCGGTGCGGACGGCAGCGACCAAAGCAGTTGCGGTACCAATGACACACACGACGTCTGGTATACGTTTACACCCGATCAAACCGAATATTACACCGCGGTGATCTACAGAACAGAAGGGGCTTTTTCAGGTGTATTAACCGTTTTTGACGGGCAGTCATGCGACCCGCTGTCCTCCGAACTGGCCTGCGAAGAAATGTACGATGACTATGCGGAAATTTATGATCTTGAACTGACCGGCGGCCAAACCTACCTGATCCGCGTAGGCAGTGATGATGCCGGGCAGGGATTTTTCGGATTGGATATCTATCCGAGCGGATACTGAAGCTCTCGATTTCTATGAACAGACCCCAAAGACGGCCCTCCGGGGCCGTCTTTTTTGGAAATCATACTTTCCATGTCCGACAGAATCCGGTACAATAAATCGTCAAATTCAAAATTGACACAAAAGCAAATGAAACCACAAGAAAGAAAAAATCTGATTCGCGGTTGTCCGATAT
>JAHDQI010000433.1 GCA_018433925.1 Phycisphaerae bacterium
AGGCCTCCGCCTCATTCGATCTCTGGTTCGGCATTGACAATAAAATGGTGCCTTTCTGGAAAACCAAGGCATTCTTTCTGCCCCCTGCGTTTGACCAGCAGGTGTTTCAGGATCAGTGCATCGAACGCTGCTATCATGTTTCTTACATCGGCCAGTTGGGCCCTTCTTCTCTGTCTAAAATGTACTGGCCGTATATGAAGGAATTGGCCCGGTATGGAAAAAAGGCCTTGATGTGCATCGAGCGGCCGATGGGGCTGCCTCTGCTTCCCAGGCCGCTGGAGCGATTCATCCGATCCCCCAAACGACGTCGGTTTCTCCAGCGGATGCCGTTTTGGAAATGTACGTGGATCAATCCGACCGATGAACACCAGAGGGCCCATTGCCTCAACCAAAGCAGGATTCATTTCGGAATGAATCGAGTTCTCGGGAAATGGGAACAAATGGTCAGGCAGAATCTTCCCGACTATCCCCTGGACAAGACCGGCCTGTTTTACCAGCTCAAGTCCCGGCCGTTCCAGGCCGCCGGCACCGGGGCAATGGTCATCAATGAATATTGTCCTGAGCTGGAGGAGTTATTTGACGTGGGCAAAGAGATTGTCACCTTCGAGTTCGGTCATCCGGAGGAAGTCCGGGAGAAAATCAAATGGTATCTGGAACACGATCAGGAAAGAGAAAAAATCGCCCGTGCCGGGTACGAGCGAGCCCATCGGGATCATACGTATATAGCCCGGTTAAATTATATCATGGACTGTGTCCGGCGCCTCTTGTAAGCCGGCTGTTTTCAGGGAATGACAAAAGCAATGAACCCGGCCAAACGAATCTTTGTAATTGCTGATTTTAAAGAGGAATCGCCCAAGTCCATCCGCATCTCGCCGCGCATGTGGATCAAGGGCCTGATCCGCGCCGGCTGCGATGTCCAGCGATTCAGCTACCGCTTGATGCGCTGCCGAATGGACCCGGTTTCGGCCATTCGCCTTCGACGCTATCTGCCCGGCCTGGTACGCCGCCGGACCGACCGCCTTCTCCTCCGGCAGATTCAGGCCTACGACCCGGCCGTCATATTGATCCTCAGCATGAAATACCTCACGGCCGATACCGTCGCCAAAATTCGACGCGCGGCCCCCGCGGCCCTCCTCGTCGGAAGAGACGAAGACCCATTTCCCGAGCAAAATCCCGCCCGGCTGGAAATCGCACGGCAGACCGACATGGTAATCAACACCAGCGCCGGTCGATTCTTACAGACCTATAAGGACGCAGGCGTTCCGCGCTGTGCCTTTCTTCCGAATCTGTGCGATCCGGATATCCAATATCGCCATCCCGTCGGCCCGGAATGGAAAACAGACCTGTTATTCACCGGCAAGCCCACCCATACCCGCCTAAGCGAGATCGGAGACCGCTATGACCTGATCAAACGAATCGCGCAAATGCCCAACGGCCGCGTCTACGGGGCCTTTGGAACACCCGGGGTCGAAGGATTGCACTATTTTTATGCCCTCAGCGGGGCCAAAATCGTACTGAGCATCAATATCGTTAACGATGTCCCCCTCTACCACTCAGACCGCCTGATCAACGGCCTCTCCTGCGGAAGCTTCATGCTGGCCAAACGAGTGCCGCAGACCGATCTCCTCTACGAAGACGGCAAACATCTCCGCTATTTCGATACGGAGCAGGAATTTTTTGAACTGGCCGACTGGTACCTCAAACACGAGACCGAACGCGATACAATCGCACGCGCCGGCAGGGAGCATGTCCATCAGCAATACAACGCCGCCCGCATGGCCCAAATCTTTCTCGAATTGATCCGGACCGGTCAGTGCAAAGAACCCTGGAATACGGTATTATAGGGTGGGGGAGATGCGGTGAAGATCACATTTTTGCTTCCGGGGCTGGGCATTTCGGGCGGGGTACGATCCACGTTTGAGATCGCTAATCGGCTGGGACAGAGAGGCCATGCCGTCTCAATTGTCTATTCCAAAACACCGGGACGGGCGGAAACAAACTGGCTGAAGCCGAAAAGAATCAAAAAGATTATCAGGAACATCTGGAAAGGGACTGTTTCAGAACAGTCCCCCGATTGGTTTGACTTGACTGTGCCTCTTGTACGCGTACCCCTATTGGCCGGTCCCTGCATTCCGGACGGAGATATCGTCGTGGCAACATGGTGGGCTCATGCCTTTGATGTGACCGCCTGGGCTCCTAAAAAAGGCAGAAAAATCCATTTTATCCGATCCTATGAAGTCTGGGGAGGTCCCGAAGAAAAGGTCAGGCAATCCTATCGGCTCCCTCTGTGTAAAATAACAAATTGTGCTTATTTGAAAAATCTCATGGAAGACAAATTCAAGGTGCCTGTTCGGGGCATTTTTCCAAACGGAGTCAATGGAGACCTGTTTAATTGTCGGCGAAAGACCTTTGCCTGCGGTCACCCGAAACGCATCGGCTTGTTATATCGGACGCAGTCGATCAAGGGCATGCGGGATGCCCTTTGGGCCTTTCTGGAAATCCAGAACAGAGATCCGGAGGTCCGCTTTGTCCTGTTCGGGGACCCCATTGCCGATGGCGACAGAGAACAAATCGGCAGGATACGAAATCTCGAATATCATCAAAGTCCCTTCAAGGAACGTTTGACTGAGATTTACAACTCTTTGGATATTTTCGTCTTTCCCAGTCACCTGGAAGGGTTCGCCAATCCGCCCCTCGAAGCAATGGCCTGTGGTTGCGCCTGTGTTACAACGGAAGTGGGAGGAATCCCCGAATACGCCGTCCATGAACAGAACGCATTGCTTTCAAAACCGAAAAATCCGATGGGTCTGCGGGACCATATTGCCCGGCTGCTCGAAGACGAGAACAAACGTCAGCAAATCGCCGAACATGCGGCTCATTCCGTCGGACAATTTTCCTGGGAGAAGACGGTAATTGGCCTCGAACGATTTTTTCAGCAGCAACTGGCCGATAATTGAAAGAGTGGGTATAGTATAAAACGGAAAAAACAAATGGATTCAGGAGACTAAAATGCCCGCAGTTTCAGTGGTTATGACCTCTTATAACCACGAACAATATATTGCTCCGGCCATCGAGAGCGTTTTAAATCAGACCTTTTCCGATCTCGAATTGATCGTGGTCGATGACGCCTCACGCGATGCCTCCGGGCAGATCATCCGCCGCTATGAACGGCAGGACGCCCGTCTACGCGCGATTTTTCACGAATCCAACCGGGGAATCTCCGCTACGACCAACGATGGATTCAGCGCCGCCCGGGGCCCGTTCCTTGCGTATATCCAGTCCGATGACCTATGGATGCCCGAAAAATTGGATATCCAGATGAATATTATCCAAAAACAGCCGGATCACATTGTCTGGTCTGATGCCCGCATCATCGACCAAGAGGGCAACTCAAAAGGGCAGCTTTTTACCGAAAAATACAGGGTCGCGGCCAAAGCCAAAAGCGGCGATTTGCTGGCCGCCCTGGCCGAGGGCAATTACATCTGCGGCCAGAGCATCCTCCTCAAGACCGACATCGTACGGCAGATTCAATTCGACCGGCGACTGGCCTACGCCAATGATTACAAATTCATGATCGAGTTGGCGGCCCGATTCCAATTCTCTTTTATTCCCCGCCCTCTTGTCGCCTATCGGATCCACGGGGACAATACAATCTTCAAAAATAAGAACCTCTGGGACAGGGATCTGTTCCGCATCCATGCCTTTATCCTGCGGCAGTTCGCCGACAGAATCCCCGCCCCCGTCAAAACCAAGCTCTATCACCGCATGGGCCGCTATCTCTATCAGCGCAAACATTATCGCTATGCCAATCGCTACCTCGCCGAATCCCTTCGGCGCAATCCCCGCAAGACCACCTATTACAAACGGCTCATCAAGTCCGTCCTCGCCGGAGCGGTCCGATGAAACTGTCCATTATCATCGTAAGCTGGAATGTCTGCGAGGAGCTGATCGCCTGTCTTCACTCAATCCGGCGCCATCCCCCTGGGGTTCCCTATGAAGTGCTGGTCGTGGACAATCACAGCGCCGATGACACCGCCCGGCGCCTGCGCAGCGAATTCCCCTCGGTGCGGCTGTTCGTCAACCCCCGCAATCTTGGCTTTGCTGCCGCCAACAACATCGGCATTCGCCAGGCGGCGGGGGAGTATTTGCTTCTCTTAAATCCCGATACAATCGTATTTGAAAAGGCCCTCGGCCGATTGCTGGACTTTGTCGAAAGCGGAAAGGAAATCGGCCTCTGCGGACCGAAACTGCTCAACGCCGATCACTCCCTCCAGCGTTCCGTGCGTGAGTTTCCCACCTTTCGATCCATTCTCTATCGCTATACGTTTCTGCAGTATTTGGGAATTTTCAGAAGGCATCACCAGCGATGCATGGCCGCGAAATTTGACTATACCCAAACCCAGTCCGTCGATCAGGTCATGGGAGCGGCCATGATGATCCCCAGAAAGGTGTTCGATACAATCGGCCTGCTCGATGAATCCTTCTTTATGTATTACGAAGAAGTGGATTTCTGCCGCCGCGTTCGTGAAGCCGGCTTGCGGGTCGTCTTCTGCCCGCAGGCGGAAGTCATGCATCTGCATGGCTCTTCTTCCGGACAGGTGGCCTCCTGGGTCCAATATGTACGAATTAAAAGCATCCTCGTTTATTTTCGTAAATATCGCCGTCCCGCGCCGTGTTTTTGGTTTTCGGCGGCTCTCAAGTCAGGCCTGGCCGCCAAAACCCTCCTGGCCATCCTTCAGTCCGGATTTCTCCTCGTGCTGTACCGGCTCATGGGAAACCGCGGCCGCTATGCCAGGAGCCGAAGACAGGTTAAGTCGATGACCTCTTTTTTGGTGCGGTATTATCCGTCTTTGCTTTTTCAATAGACCCGGACGGACCTTCTGCCCCCGCGTGCGTAAAAATCAGCTCGATCCCGTGAGCCGGGAAAAGCCAGCACAGAGTCTCTTCATAATACGCCTGGAGCAGACTGTGGCGGTTGATCAGCCATCCAAACGCCTTCTTAATCGGATTTATAAACTTGAAGGAAGACCGGAAAACAAGTCGTTGCGAAAGAATGCGAAGGCGAAGATCCGAGTAATACGTCGGCACCTTGCGCCGCAGTTGCAACTCCGGCGGCACAAAATACTGGAACGTGTAAAGTCCGAAAAAACGAATATGCGTCGGGTCCGAATAAAAATAAGGATTGGAAAAATGAGGCACAAAAATATGGGCGGTTCCCTCCGGCTTCAAAACCCGCAAAATCTCCCGTAAGACCGTCTCAAAAGGGTCAAGATGTTCCAGTACGCTTCGGCAGTGAATCTCACGGACGCTGTGATCCGGCAAAAACCCCAGTCCCTGTTCCAGATCGGCCACAATATCTACCGCCGGCAGATCAACCCGGTCAATCCCGATCCGTCCGCGGCGCTTCTTGCTGCCGCAGCCCAGATCCACAACCAGATCCCGGCCTTCGTCCAGAAGCTTATCAATATCTATTTTAACAATCGGTTCCATACGGAAAGTCCCCATTATACGGGCGCCGACCAAACCGGTCAACAAACAGTATTTATTTGAAATCCGTGCCCCCGGTCTCTACAATACACCGCGGCAGGCCGAATAAAAACGGAAGCAAAACCATGATCACAATCGACAACATAAGGACGCGTCAAACGGACACGCAGGTCGAGCTTCGCGGGCGGGTCCGCAGTCACAACGACCTGTTCGATGACTTCGACGTTTGGTGGCGCTATCCCCTTTCCTGCCGAGAGGTTCTGACCGATACCGCCAACCCCTTTTTGGCCGCGATGCTGCTGCCCTCCATGCGGCTCGGGCAGGAGCTCCGCATCGACGGCCGAATCTCACAAACCCTGCTCGAAGGTGCCCAAAAATACATGCAGATTGCCGCAAAGTGGTGGCCTGTAAAACCCATCCGAATCACGGCCGATCCCTGCCCCCAGGCGACACAGCGCGGTTCTCAGATCGCCGCATTTTTTTCCGGAGGACTTGACTCCTTTTATACCCTCCTGAAAAACGAAGCGTCCAAACTTCCTGACGAACAAAAAATCTCCCGCCTGATCTTCATTCGCGGTTTTGATGTCGGCCTGACCAATGACAAACTCTATGACCTGGCAATGGCCCGCATCTCCGCAATCGCCGACGCACTGGACAAGGAGTTGATCGTCGTCTCCACCAACCTGATGGCCATCAGCCGCCAGATCGTTCCCTGGGACTGGTATCACGGCCCCGCCCTGATCAGCGTTCCCCTGGCCATCAGCCCCTTGTTTTGCAAAGTCCTGATCCCGGCCACCTTTTCTTATCGGGAACTGTTTCCCTGGGGCTCGCACCCCCTCACCGATCCCTTGTGGAGTACCGAATCGATGACCTTCGAGCACGATGGCTGCGAAGCCGACCGCATTGAGAAAATTAGCTCTTATGTGGGCCGCTCACGATTGGCCATGGACAACCTGCGCGTCTGTTCCCAGCCCCAGACACAATATCTGAATTGCGGCGTCTGCGAAAAATGCATCCGTACCATGCTCAACCTCCAAATCGCCGGTGTGCTCGAGGCCTGCACATCCTTCCCGCGCAGGTTCACGGTTTCAGATCTGCGCAATCTCGACCTGACCGGCATCGGACGCGATGTATACGCGATGGAAAATTATGAGGCGCTGCGGGCCTCCGGCGGCGACCGGCGAATCCTCAGGGCCCTGAGATTTGCCGTCAAAAAAGGACCGCTCTGGAAAGCCAGGCAAATCCTGCGAAAGACGGCCGGTAAAATCGACAGAAATGTCAACAAACACATCCTTGGCAAACACCCGGAAAGCGGCCGAAACGAGAGAAAAGAAGACCGGATCATCCTCAAACAGAATCCTCTTCCGTGATGGGTTCCAAAAAACGATGACTCAAACAAGCAAGAAAGACGATGCCCCGATAACGCTTGCCGTAATCAACCAGCCCCTCTGCAACCGCGGCGACCAGGCGGCCTTTCTCGCCCTCGTCGAGCGGCTCAAAGACATCCCCGGCCTCCGCCTTCTTTTTCTGTTCATCGAGACGGACAAGGCCGTCCGTGACTTTACCGGCTCCGTCGAAGGCATTCAGGCCCTCGCCTTTCCCCGCCTCGACAGGGGACAGAAATGGTTCAGAAAAATGGTTCGCCTGCCGCCGATCCTGCGAAAAGTCATGACGGTGCGGCCCGAACTGAGAAAATACAACCGCCTCATCAAACAAGCCGATTACGTCCTCTGCGCCCCCGGCGGAGTCTGCCTCGGAAAATACCGGGACTGGATGCACCTCTGGAACCTGGTCAACGCCCTGGACGGCAAAAAAAAAGTAGCCATTTACGGCCGCTCCATCGGTCCCTTTGACGGCTCCAAAAAATCCGACCGGCTCTTCAGACGCCGCGCCGTTGACGTCCTCCAAAAAGCCGTTTTCGTCTCGCTCCGCGACAAACGCAGCCAGCAGATCGCCGCGGAACTGAAGATCCCTTTTCACCCGTCCATCGATACCGCCTTCGCCCGAACCGCCACGGCCCCGCTCCCCGACGAACTGGCGTATCTGAAAACCCGCCGCTTCGCCGTCTTCGTCCCCAATCAACTGGACGCCTGGCACCCCGATTTCAGAAAACTGCCCCCCCAGCGGCTCACGACCCTGTATCGAGCCATTCTCGACGAGATTCTATCGCGGGGCTATGATGCGGTTTTGCTCCCTCAGCTTTTCGGAGACAAGCTGATCGATCATCCCTATTGCCGCCGCCTGATCCGGCACGCCGATCCCAATCGAACCGTCCTGATCTCCGATCAATACGAGGCCGATGTCCAGCAGGCCGTCATCCGCCGGGCCTCCCTCTTAATCGGCGCCAGGTGCCATTCCGTGATCTTTGCGATTCAGAACCGGGTCCTTTTTTTGGCCTTGTCCTATGAGCATAAAATCGACGGCCTGCTCGAACTGCTTGATCTGCAGGACGGCTCGCTCCCCATTGCCGAACTGCTCAGCGACAGCGGCATCGCCCGCGTCAGCGAGCGAATCGACTGGCTGGAAGCCAACAGAAACTCCCTCCTCGAAAAAATCAAAACCGCACAGCAGAAAGCCCGGACAATCGCCGGCCAGTCAGCCGCGCTCTTTGCCTCAGTCATAAGAAAAAGCGAATGCCAAAACGCCGCCCTGGAAAAAACACCGGGACCCGGCCCCGGCGGCTCGGCAATACAGGATACCAAATGAAGATTCTGGTGATTTCCAACAATCCGTCACGAGCCAGTTTTCGCCAGCGCATCGGCATCTATCTGGACCGGCTGGCCGAAAGCGGCATCGATTGCCGTGTCGAAAAACTCCCCGCCTCCTGCGTCCGGCGATGGCGGTTGCTTCAGCAGGCAAAACACTGCGATGCCGTCTTGATCCACAAAAAGACGCTGAACCTGTGGGATGCGCGTCTCCTGCGCCGGTCCGCCCGGAAAATCATCTATGATTTTGATGATGCGATAATGTACAGCCCAACCCGGCCGCAGACAAACCGAACGTCCCACATGCGTCTCTTTCAACGCACGGCCCGCCTGGCCGATCAGGTCATCGCCGGCAATGACTACCTGGCCGAGCACGCCCGGCAGTACAATTCCTGTGTCCACGTCCTGCCGACCGGGCTGGATACCGCGGCATTCCGGACGCTGACCAAAACGACAAAGGACGACCGGATCCGGCTGGTCTGGATCGGAAGCCGAAGCACACTGCCGTATCTCGAAGAAATCCTTCCCGTCCTCCGGCAGATCGGCAGACAGCCTCCCGGGGTCGTCCTCCGCGTAATCGCCGATGCGTTTCCGGATGCAGACAATGTGGAGATTGAGAAATGCACGTGGTCGCTCGATCGGCAAAATCAGCAGCTCATCGACGCGGACATCGGCCTGGCCCCGCTGCCCGACAACCGCTTTACCCGCGGCAAGTGCGGCTTCAAAATCCTCCAGTATTTCGCCGCCTCACTGCCCGTCGTCGGCTCCCCGGTCGGTGTCAATCGGCAGTTCATTCAGGAAAGCGGGGCGGGAATCATCGCCGAAAACCACACCCAATGGAAAGAAGCGTTGATTCGCCTGATTCGGGAGGAACCGCTGCGCCGCACACAAGCCCGCAACGCCTCTGAGTATGTCCGTCGATTTGACCGAAAAGAAATCGCGCTGCGGCTGATGGATATCATAAAGGTCTCCTGAAGAAAAAATCAGGTGCGGATTGCGATGGTCATACTGAAAACGGCATGATTTCCAACAGGCGGCGGCCGAATGCCTTTTTCATTTTTCCCGCATAAAGAGTCCGGGTAAAGAACAAGCGATGATGCCGAATCGAATCCAGGTCAATCAGCGCCGGTTCATTCGTCCCGTCAATCAGGATATTCGAGGGTTTGGGGTCGCCGTGCGTCATCCCGCACTCGGCCAGCCGCTCCAGCAGCGCCTCGGTGTGCCTGATGACGGCCCGTTTTGTTTCTTCAGACAACTCCGGGGCTTGCAGAAAACAGCGAAGATCCGGCCCCTCGATAAACGTGTTCAGAATATACGACTGCCGAATCAAACCCAGCCGCCGCTGCTCCAGAAACCCCAGCGGCCGCGCGCAGGCAATCCCCGCCCCGCACAGCCGATGCCCCAGCAGCCAGCACTTCCGCGCCCGGCTGCCTTTGATCGTATGCCGAAGCGAATGCCAAAGCCCCTTGTAATTATACCGTTTCACCACAATCGCCTGCCCGCGCAAATCAATCCGGCTGACAAAACAGGTGCCCCCGCGTTTGAGAATCTGCCCGGCCTCCATCGCCGCGTCGACAGTCGCGATAAAATCCCCCAGGGCGACACCCTCAAAGGCCGACCGGACAAAAACACCGCGACGGCCGTCCGGGTTCAACACGACAAACCGCTTCGAGTTTCGCAACGTTTTCCGCAGGCCCTTCTTCTGTGCCGCAAGCACCATCTTCCGCGCCGACCTCTCCAGCCGATCCGTCAGCCCAACCTCCCGGCCCCATCCTCGCCGCTGAGCATAAACATCCAGAAGCGCCGTTTTCTCCTCCCGGCCAAGCGTCAAAAAAGAGCCCAGCAATGCCGCCGCCTGCCGCAGGGATCGGCTTCTGTGAATCGGTTTACTGTAAAACCGCATCTGCGCCGGGTCCATCGCGTACACCGCCTGCCCGTCCCACAGAAAATTGCCCAGATGCAGATCCCGCTGCAAAACCCCCGCCTCATGCATCCGCCCCAGCAGATCGAATATCGCCGCCCCGATGCGCTGTTTCGCCCCCCAGTCCGAAAGCCCCTCAAAAAGCGTATGCACATCCTCCGCCCCTGCGATCTTCTCCAGCGCCAGCGCCCAGCCCTCGTTGCAGCGGCCCCCGGCCGCAACCGCCGCCGTCGGAATGCCCCGTCGGGCCAGTCGCTCAAAGCCCCTCAGGTCCCGCCGAAAATGCCGCCGGCCCTGCACCGCCGACCGGTAAACCTTAACAATCACAGCCCCGCACTCGGCCGTCCCCTCATATACCGAACGGCGACCCTCAATATGACGCACTCGCCGGCCTCGATGCACCCGAATACGGCAAGACCCGATAATATCCTCGATTTCCAGTTCCTGTGAATTTGTCACCATTCGATCCGACAAAATGATTGTACTTTTCGCCGCTTAGTTTACCATATACACCAAAAAAGAAAACAGACTTTCGGAGCCGCCGTGCCTCAGCCATGGACATCCTTGAAATCATAGCCCTCATCCTGATCCTCGCACAGGGGGTCTTCACCATACAGATCCTCAATAACGTTCGCTATGCGCTCAGCAAGGCCCGAAAACCGCGATCCGGCTATCGCCCCCGATGCGCCCTGATCGTACCCTGCAAGGGACTCGACGAAAATTTTCAGCAGAACATCCGTTCCTTTTATCAGCAGGACTACGAGGGCTACTCACTTATTTTCGTGGTCGATGACGCCTCCGACCCGGCCTGTCCCGTCCTCGGCCAACTGAAAGAACAGCACACCGGCGCATCAAAGGCCGGCCGCGTCAGCATCCTGGTCGCCGGAAAAACCCGCCGCTGCAGCCAGAAACTCCACAACCTGCTATTCGCCGTCGAGCACATCGACCCCGACACCGAAATCCTCGCCTTTGCCGATTCCGATGCCTGCGCCTCGCCGCAGTGGCTCAGCCATCTCGTCTATCCCCTGCGTCAGCCGCACAAGGAAAAGACCGGGGCCTCCACCGGTTACCGATGGTTCCTGCCCAAAAAGAACAATTTCGCCACCCTGGCCCTCTCGGCCGTCAACGCCAAAGTCGCTCAACTGCTCGGCAACACCCGATTTAACCTCGCCTGGGGCGGTTCAATGGCCATCCGCGTCGATACCTTCCGACGGCTGGGACTGGACAAAATCTGGGCTTCCGCACTCAGCGATGACCTGTCCCTCAGTGCCGCCGTCACAAAAGCACGACTCAAAATCATGTATGTCCCCGCCTGCATGGCCGCCTCATGGGAAGCCGTCACCTGGAGACAGTGGTGGGAATTCGGACGCCGGCAGTTTGTCATTACGCGGATTTACCGCCCGAAAATGTGGCTGTTCGGTCTTTTCAGTGCCGTTTTTGCGGTAGGGGGGCTGTGGACAGGTCTGGCCGCCGCCGTCTGGACAACCGCCCGTCCAGACCCATCGCCCTGGCTGATCGCCTGGCCGATCGTCTTCATCCTCTGCCAGGGACTCCATGCCTTCCTCAGGCAGCGGATGATCCGCGTACTGCTCCAAAAGGATGCCCCGTCGCTGCGGCCGGCCGCGCGTGCCGATCTTTGCTTCTTTTGGCTTTTTTCAATCCTTTTGCTGGCCCTGTTGGCCGCCTCCGCTGTCGGCAATACCATTCAATGGAGAGGCATACGATACCGCCTCAAAAGCCCCCAAATCATCGAGATTGTAGATAACGATACCCCATAATCAACAAATCCATCTGCGAAATATCTAAAACTAAGATTCCAGTCCCCTGACATCTTTTTTTCCTCCTGTTTTACGCAAAAATCGAAAAATCCCGCAATTTTTTAAAAATCTCACAAAATTGTATAAACTCTTGATGAGCAGGCAATTATAAAAATAATAAGCACCGACAGCCCGCACAGAACAAAAAAAATCTTTAGAAAATTAAAAATAACCCCTTGACAAAAGACCTGAATAATCATAAAATAGCAACCGGTTGCTAAGGTTTTAATAAAAGTTAACAACCGGTTTCTTAAAAATGTTATAATGCCTTCCGGGAAAACAGACGAAATGGATAAAGCGTCGTTCAGGTCAGGAGAAAAAAACGTGAAGAAAAAAACCGCCTTTACGCTAATCGAATTACTCGTCGTCATCGCAATCATTGCGATGCTTTTAGGAATCCTCCTTCCCTCCCTTCGAAAGGCCAAAGAAATTGCCGGCCGAATCGTCTGCGGCAACCATCTCAAGCAAATCGGGCTGGCCAATGCGATCTACGCCGACAGCCATGATGGCTGGTTTGTACCCATCATTGATATTACTCGCAAGCGGTCTTCAGGACCGTCTATGGGAGTACAGGACGCTACCATCAGTTGGCTGATGAACAAAGAATTTGTATCCCTGGTTGGGTTTGATCAGAAAGATGCCGTAGCCAGTTCCTCCCTCGGCACCGATATTTCAATTCCAAAGGAGTTTTACTGTCCCAGTGATATGTTAGCCAAACAGGAAGAGTTCTCCATGTATGGCGTCTTGTCCAGCTATGCGGGCAACTTGACCGACTGGTCTTCCGGTGTGGGCGGTGTCTGGAGTCAAATCCCCACGGCCGCCGGCCCCAATTTCTACGCCGGCCATCGACAGAGCAACCTTACGGCCCCATCCAAACGTCTGGCTTTTATTGATTCCAACAACTGGTGGGCACAGTGGAACGCCGCCAATTATATCGACCTCTGGGATGTCCTCGGACAGCAGCCCTCTGAGGTCTACAACTCAGCCAGCGCCCCCGGATATACCGATGGGGCCACGCTTTATCGCCACAGCGAAGGAGCCATGATCGGATTCTATGACGGACATTCCGAATACATGCGAAAAGAAAATGTCTATGTCTTCAATGACGCCGGCGGCGGGGCCGGAAGAATCCCCGATGCCACCCTGATGTGGACCGGCACCGGTAAACTCCTCGATCCCTACAAGTCTGGCCCGAGCAACTAACAACGCTGCAGATACAAAATAAGCGGTATTTATAGTTCAAGTAAAGATAATGTGTTTACGAATTGTAACTTTTTTAACGGAGGTGCATGATGGCAAAATTGATGGTATCTTTCTGTTTGGCGGCCCTGTGTTTGGCGGCTTCGGCACAGGCCGAATTGCTGCTTAACAGCAGTGCAGAGGAGGGACCGGCCTCAACTACATGGAGTCCCGGAGATCCCTGGAATGAAAATTTAGAACCCTACAACTGGACCCTGCTGACCAGCGGCGGCTGGGGTTATTGGAAGCAGGAGGGCTATGACGCCGGCTATGGAGTCACCGGACCGGCGCAGGACGGACAGCGCTATTTCGTCGCCGGCGATAACGACACCGCCGGACACTGGGGCGCATGGTACCAGGAAGTCAGCGGCCTCCTCGAAGGCGAGAAAATCACCTTCGGAGCATGGTACAAACCCGAAGGCACCGGACAGCGAGCCCCGTGGCTGATTATCCAGTGGCCCGGAAGCGGTGCCCCGGACGTAAACTTCCAGATCGCAAACGATCCGGCATTTGACCCCAATGAAACCGAATGGGCCTATTTCGATGTCGAAACAACCGTACCTTCAGGGTCAACAATGGGCCGTTTTCTGGTCTATGGTGAATCCTCCCTGGACGGAACCGCACAGGGCGGCTGCTATTTTGACGGCATGACCGCATACCTGACCGACGGGGCACGCAGCCCCTCTCCGGCCAATCAAAGCTATGTCGTGCCCGGTACCGATGTCACGCTCACCTGGCAGGTCCCCGATGTCAACGAAGTCCCCGCCGAACCGGTGGCTGTTTATTTCGGTCCGGCCGGCAGCATGACCGCCGTCACCCCCGACACCGAAACCTCCTACAACGCAGGCGTCCTGACTGACGGGCTGACCTACGAGTGGCGCGTGGACATGGAAAACCAGGCCGGCAAAAGCTGGTTCTTCACCTATGCCAACCAGGCCCCGGTTGTGGACATCGATGACGACGGGATCAATGATGTGTATTTCCTCAACAGCAAGCCGGATGTCGATGTGGATATGGAACTGGCCCTTGCCGAAGATCCGGATGGATATCCTTCTGCGTTGACCTATCTGTGGGAAGTCCTCAGCAGCCCGGTCGGCAGCACGGTTGTTTTCTCTGATACTCAGGCCGCCGAACCGACTGTGAATGTGGACTTGGTCGGATTTTATGAACTAAAAGTAACCATCAGTGACGGGGAAGATACGGCCTCGGATTCGGTTATTTTCGAGGTCAAAGCCAGTGTGGATGATTACCTGGCTCTGCACATGAAAATGGATGGCGATTTGACGGATATCGTTAGCGGAAAGACGGCCGATATCCTTGAAGAAGTAAGAGATGCCGCCAGCAGATGGATTTATCAGCCCTCGACAACCAAGGTCGTTTCTTACGTTCCCGGCATTGACGGTCAGGCCGCTGATTTCAGCGATGGCTGCGCCGCCGGCTTCTATGATGATCCGAATATGCTGGCCGATGATCTGGGTGATGGATACGCGATCAGCATGTGGGTTTATGCCGCCGATTACCCGACTCTGTTTTACATGTTTGCCAAAGGCGACGGCTGCGAAATCGGCAATGTCAACGGCACCGGCCAGATCAGAACGCGAATGAATTACGAAGGCGGCTGGATTGATATCAGAACCGATGGATATCCTTTGGTAGATGGCCAGTGGGTCCATATTGCTTATTCTTATCTCAACGGAACGGGTACCCTGTTTGTCAACGGAACCCCGAAAAAGACGGGAACCAGTTCCGGCCCCCTGACCCTGGCCGAGTTGAGTGAGACGGTCAACCAGGATGTGATTATCGGCGGTACAGCCCGATACAACAATGCCACACGATCCTTTGATAATGTGATCGATGATGTGCGGGTCTACTCGATCGGCCTTACCATCGATGAAGTCCTGTGGGTGCTCGATTCCTATGGGTTGAGCAATTTCTGCGGATCGTATCCGGTAGGCGATATCAATCAGGACTGCTATACGAATATGGAGGATCTGGCAATTCTCGTCAGCGGATGGCTGGACTGTACGGATATCGGCGGAACCTGCTACTACAGCGGTGATTAAGAAGGGGTTTTGCGGTTGCACTCAAAAGCCGGCGGCCGTTATGGCCGCCGGCTTTTCTTTCAAAAAAATCGACCGGGGGAAATCTGCTGCAATACACAAATTCCCCCTGCGGGTTTTCGTTTACCTTTGGATAGGGCGTAAAATGAAGCACATGCAATGCTTGATAACGGTCGTTGCCTTCTCTCTGTCTTCCTCTGCGGACGCGCAACTGCTGGTCAATCCCGGCCTCGAACAGGGGCCGGTAAGAACCCACTGGACGGCCGGCGATCCCTGGGACGAAACCGTCGAGCCCGATGGCTGGATTCGGCTGGCGGATCCCGTAAACGACACGATCTTCGGCCCCATCAGCGGCTCGGCTGCCTGGAAACAAACCGGTTTCGCCGGGACTGCCCCCGCTCAGGAAGGGCAGCGGTTCGTGTCCCTCACGGCCGCCGGCAATCAGCAATGGGCCGGATATTACCAGCAAGTCAACGGTCTCTCGCCCGGCGACGAAATCACCTTCGGGGTTTGGTACAAGCCCGAATCTCCCGATCCGTCCGCCGCTCCCACCGCCTTCCTGCTTATTCACTGGATCGACGGCAGCGGAAAATGGATGGGCTGCAATTACACCGGTCTCCAGGAAGACGCCGCGCTCAATCAAAATTGGCGATATTATGAGCTCCAGGCGATCGCCCCGGCGCAAGCCGAGTCGGCCTTGTTTATGGTCACCGCCGAAGGACACAGCCGCCTCTGCATGTTCGACAACCTGACGGCTTTTTATACACACGGTGCCCGCAATCCCTGGCCTGCAAGACAGGATTATGTGTTTCCATCCGGATCGGTGACACTGACATGGCAAAAGCCCGACGGCGTCCTCGTTGACCTCTATTTCGGAACCGATCAAAACCTGACCTCGGCCGATCTGAAAATCTCCGCCCAGGATCAGACCGAATACAATCCGGGAACCCTCGTGGAAGGAACGACCTATTACTGGAGAGTCGATACACCCGCTCAGACCGGGCAGACCTGGTCGTTTACTTACGGAAACCGCCCTCCGCGGGTTTCCGTTAACGACAATCCCGATACCTATTTCATCAGCTACAGCCCCGCCCTCAAACTCGGCGCCTGGGCCGAAGACCTTGATCAATACCCCGCCGAGATCACCTGTCAATGGCAGATCACAAGCGGTCCCTCCACGGCCTCATTTAACGATCCGTCGCGGCTGAATGCCGAGCTGAATTTCCTCGAGGCCGGAACCTATGAAGTCTCCCTGACCGTAAGCGACGGCGACGCCCAGGCCGTATCATCCAAAACAATCGAAGTCAAAGCCAGTGAACTGGACTACCTGCGCCTTTATATGCCCTTTGACACCGCCACCGGCACAACCGACCTGGTCACCGGAAAGGTCGGCACGCTGAGGACACCTTCCGGAACATATACCGGCCGGATTCCCCACGTCGAAGGCGTCACGTATGAGTGTATCGACCCGACCGGCGGAACGGACGATTTATTTGTGCAGTTTCTTAATGACCCCGACTTCCTCGAAAATCTCGGCGACCAGTTCACCATCAGCATGTGGGTCAAGTCCCTCGAATATACGGCCGAGTGGCTGTTGTTTACCAAGGGCAGAAATCTGCTTCTTAAGGAATTCACCGACGAGGTCGGACTGGATATCTTCATTGAAGGCAGCCGAAAGCTGATTCGTTACACCGGCACGGTCATTTCTCCCGGCGATGCCTGGCACCATGTCGCGGTTTCCTATCGACAGGGCAGGGTTACCCTCTTTGTCAACGGCGCCGCCATCGGTTCGGCGGAGGCCTCCGGCAGTTTCGACTGTTCACGCTATCCCTATCCCGACTATGTCATCGACGCCTCCATCGGAAGCGGCAGCGATCCCAGCCATACCAGCCGGTCCTGGAAGGGCCTCATCGACGAGGTCAAAGTGCACAATATCGGCCTGACAGAAAATGACATTCGCTATTTTGCCCGCAATCCGTCCGCGGCCTCGAAGATTTGCACCGAGTATAGCCAGGGCGATGTCAATCGCGATTGCTATGTGGATATGAACGATTTTCTCTGGCTGGCTCAGACATGGAGCCAGTGTACCGATCTCAACGGTCCCTGCGGACAGGAGGCGGCCGCTGCGCCTGCGGCCAGGGGCATGACCGCCGTGACGCTGCCTTTCGATGAGCACCTTGTCATGCATCTGCCGTTTGACACCGGCACGGGAATGCAGGATGTCATCTCCGGTAAAACCGCCGCACTCAAGCAAATTACCGATGAGGCCGGAAATGGATGGGAGGCGCTCCCCTACAGCGATACCAATCCGATTGAAACCGGTCACATCGGCGACGGGGCCTTCAATACCTATGGCGGCCAGCGCGGCCTGCTCTGCGAGTTTGAAAATGATCCGGATATCCTGACCGGCCTGATTGACGATGAATTTACCGTGGGCTTATGGGTCAAAAGCGTTGCCCCGGGCGGAATCGCCTATTTCTTCGCTCAGTACGACGATTTTTATATGTGGTATCGAAATACTCCGGCCGTCAGGACCAACTTTACCTTCGCAGACGGCCTTTCGAGGATGGATTACGGCGGCGATATCGCCACCGGCCAGTGGGTCTATCTGACCTTTTCCTATACCGGATCCAGCGTCACCCTCTACGTGGACGGATCCCCCGTCATGGCAGCCCCGGCTTCCGGACAGTATGGCTATAGCGTGGATGCCGGAGAGGATCCGGATTTTGCCATCGGCGCCTGCCTGAAGGCCAACCAGATAACCCGCGCCTGGAACGGATACATAGACGATTTCAGGATCTACTCCGTCGGGCTCAACGAGGCACAGGTCGAAGCCCTGTACGCCGGCTATCTCAGCGGACCGGTCTGTATCGAGTTTCTCCCCGGCGATCTCGACAGAAATTGTTATGTCGAAATAGAGGACCTGGTCCTCTTTTCACTGGACTGGATGAATTGTACCGCCCTCGGCGGAGACTGCATTGACTGAAAAATGAAAGCATTCGATTTCAAAAGAACACGGAGAGTCAATACCATGAAACAAACGGGACTTTTACTCCTTTGGATACTTGGGCTGCGGGCCGCCGCAATGGCCGAGTGCCCGGACTATACCGCCACCGCCTCCAGCCGGGAAAGCGCGGCCTGCGACGCGTCCTTTGCGATCGATGGCAATCACGTCACGCGATGGATCAGCACCCAGGCGGACAATCAGTGGCTGCGGATCGACTTGGGCACACAGCGCACGGTCAAGGGGCTTCAGATTATCTGGTGCGGCCGAAAACACTTCCTCTTCGTCGAGGGACTCGATGATGCCCGGCTTTGTTTCCCATCGGCCTACCAGGTCGAACTCTCTATTGACGGGTCCGCATGGACTTCCGTCTACAGCATCACCAACAACAGCAATGAAGGGACGCATTGGATCAGTGTTTCTCCCCAGTCGGCCCGGTATATCCGCATCAACTGCCAAACCCGGTATGACAGCGCCTCTTCCTTTGCGATTTATGATGTCATTGTGGAAACCGACGATGAATGCACCCCGCCGGATGACTACGTACTGGTCTGGGCCGATGAGTTTGACGGAACCCAGATCGACCCGGACAACTGGTGGCACCAGATCGGAACCGGCTCGGATTACGGACTTGGAGGATGGGGCAACGGCGAGCTGCAGTATTATACGGATTCGCCGAACAACTCCTATGTGGAGGATGGATTTCTGGTCATTCAGGCCCGCAAAGAAAATTTCGGAGGCAGGCAGTATACCTCCGCCCGCCTGATCTCCGCCGGAAGACGGGCCTTTGCCTTTGGCAAAGTGCAGGCCCGCATGAAAATCCCGACCGGGCAGGGACTCTGGCCCGCCTTCTGGATGATGCCCGAAAACTATCCCTATGCGGGCGGATGGCCCGCCGCCGGAGAAATCGATATCATGGAGTCGGTCAATCTGGCCAGCGCGGTCTGCGGACATCTCCATTTCGGGTCCGTCGATCCCTACGTTCGCAATTCGGACGGCGGGTGGTTTTATACGGAACCGGTGACCGCTCAGCAGTTCGCCAATGAGTTTCATGTCTTTACCATGGAATGGACACCCGATTTTGTGAAGTGGTATGTCAATGACCAGTTGTATTTGACCAGCAGCGCCTCGGTCTGGTGGACGCAGTTCTCGGACAATCCGGCCGCTCCCTTTGACAAGCCGTTCCATATCATCATGAATATCGCGATCGGCGGCGGGTTCCCCGGCTATGAGGTCAGCGACGAAATGTTCCCCCACAAATGGTGGATCGACTGGATCCGGGTCTATCAAAAGCAATATTGAAAAATTCCTTCGCGGCGGGAAGGAGGCGGAAAAGACCGGTCCGCCGCCGCTGCGGGACAGATTCCATACAATCTATAACCCCTTTGTTATCAGGAGGTCTTTGGACGGCTCTTCAAGGTCTTCCGCAGGGGCCTCACGCAGACAGTCCCCAACCCTTCACAAGTACTTTCTTTAACTATTCAATGCCCAAGCCAAGAGATATCATCCCCGCGAGTTCTTGGCCCGCTGATTGTGCATCCTCAAACAGAACGCCCCAGGTTCCATCTGCAAGCCCCGTCCGCCAAGGGGATGGCCTCACTGAAAACAAATCAAACATCGAACAAGTACTTTCTTTATCTATTCAATATCCGGCCACCCCAAGAGATCCCCACTCCAACAGCGCGGCATACAAAACCGCCGATGTCCCGAATCCTGAAAACAATCCATCAATACCCATCAATACCCATCAATACCCATCAATGTCCAGGCAGACAGTCCCCAACCCCTCACAAGTACTTTCTTTATCTATTCAATCCCCACAACAAGAAACACCAACGGCCGCCCGTGTTGGTCCCAACGGTACGAAACCCCAGTGCGCCTCTTTAGCACCAAGTCCGTCGGACCGTCGGTCAGAGCACAAAACTCCCTTCAGCTACGAAAATAATCATGTTCCCGCTATTTCGAGCTTTTTTGGATACGCGGCCGGTCGCGGTGCCGCCAGGTTCCAATCGTTGCGACATCGCATTCACCGGCCTGCTTTTTGGGTTTTATATAGCTCCAGCCCAGCGAACGCATCAGGTGCCATACGCCGGAGGGATCGTAGGTCACCCCAAAGCGGCTGCGGATCAATTTTACAATTCGCTGGAGGGTCCACAACTCGGTGGCATAGCCGTATTTGCCGGGACCCTGCAGGAGCAACTGGCCCAGACGCTGTTTCTGGACCCGGGTCAGTTTGGGGGAGGGGCCGGGATGCGGTTTAGACTTCAGGGCTTCGGGGCCTTGGCGTTGGTAGAACCCCTTCCACTTGGAAACGGAACTGCACGAGACCCCAAGCAGTTTGGCGACTTCCATAGAAGTATGTCCCTGTTTTAACAACTCGACGGCATGGAATCGTCGTCGTTGCAGTTCCTGAGGAGATCCGTAGGTTCTCATGGAGATAAGGATCGGACAATTAGAAGTACTTTCTTTAACTATTCAATCCCCAAAACAAGAAATACCAACAGCATAAGTTCTTCTTCCGCTGATTGTATATCCCCAAACAGAACGCCCCATCGCCTATACCGCAAGCCCTGGTCGCTAAGGGGATCGCCTCGCTGAAAACAAATAAACATCGAATAAGCACTTTCTTTATCTATTCAATAGCCGGTCACCCCAAGAGATCCCCGCTCCAACATCGCGGCATACAAAACCACCAGCGTCCCGAATCCTGAAAACAATCCATCAAAACCCATCAATGTCCATGCAGACAGTCCCCAACCCCTCACAAGTACTTTCTTTAACTATTCAATAGCCAAGCCAAGATATCCCCGCGAGTTCCTGGCCCGCCAATTGTGCACTCCCAAACAGAACAACGCCTCAGGGTCTGTGCCGCAGGTCCCGTCTGCCAAAGAAATCGCCTCACTGAAAACAAATCAAACATCGAACAAGAACTTTCTTTAACTATTCAATATCCGGCCACCCCAAGAGATCCCCGCTCCAACAGCGCAGCATACAAAACCGCCGATGTCCCGAACCCTGAAAACAATCCATCAATGCCCATCAATGTCCAGGCAGACAGTCCCCAACCCCTCACAAGTACTTTCTTTAACTATTCAATAGCCAAGCCAAGATATCCCCGCGAGTTCTTGGCCCGCCAATTGTGCACTCCCAAACAGAACAACGCCTCAGGGTCTGTGCCGCAGGTCCCGTCCGCCAAAGAAATCGCCTCACTGAAAACAAATCAAACATCGAACAAGTACTTTCTTTAACTATTCAATAGCCGATCACAGCAAGAGACACCAACAGCTTTCCCCCCAACAACCCATTTCTTACACATTTTTTCTCCAATAAGACCAATAAGGAAAATAGCCAAATTCCATGCTCTCCTGCTCTACGATCCCCCGTTCTCCTCTTCTTGGCCCCCGGCCGCACCCTATAGCCCCGACGGGGCGAAAGTCCGTTCTTCCAACCGGCTTGTTTTCTCAGTCCACAGGGTCCATAAGGTCCATTGACGCTCGCCCTCCTCCGCACGAATTAGTATTGAACAGTCTGTAATGTAGAATAATAGTTCTCTTTTTTTCAAATATTTAATATTTTATATTTGATATTTAATCTTTTTATGGTAGAATACCATGGTGAAGACAAAAAGCTTTTTGAAAAGTATATAGGAAAGTATTTCGATTCGCTGATCGCTGATCGCTGATCGCTGATCGCTGATCGCTGATCGCTGATCGCTGGGAAAACTCGGAAAAAACCGGAGAAAAAGCGGCAATTTTCGGACAAAAAGCGGACAAAAAATTAACCAAAACGGACAAAAAAGGAAAAGGAATGGACAAACTTGGTATCAGTAAAAATACCTACAAATCCGCCAAAAATCTTTGTTATTGGGCTAAAATCAACGTTTCTGTCTCCCCAAGTCCGTTTTCACCCAGTCGGTTTCAAGCCATGTCCAATTCGCCAAACCGTCCGCGACCCGCAAAAAAATGTGTTGGGGAAACAAATCCCCCGTGGTATCTCTCTACTATAAAAGGAGCGATAGCTCCTTTCTGTTGCAAAAAACGGCCTCGATCACAAAAAACGAAGGACTGGGTATGTTAATTCCCTATGCCGTGGATGTACCGCTCGACCGAAAACCAGTGGCCAACTGGTTGCTCCTGATCTCTATCCTCGCGGTTTTCGCCCTGCAGATCATCTCGCTTTTTATCGCCCCGCCGTTGCAGGGACCGCCCGGCCAGCCCCAACCCTATCCGCACAATCAAAACCCCATGGCTCCATTAATCCTGACCGGATGGAATCCAATTGGCCTGTTCGGACACATGTGGCTCCACGGCGGCATCTTCCACCTGGCAGGCAACATGCTTTTTCTCTGGGTTTTCGGAAATGCCGTCTGCGGCAAGGTCGGAAACCTTCTCTATTTTCCGCTCTACCTGGCCTTTGGATTATTCGCTGCCGCTGCCCACCTGATCCTGGACGGAAACCCGGCAATCGGAGCCAGCGGAGCCATCAACGGAGTCGTCGGAATGTACCTCGTCTTGTACCCGCTCAATGATATTTCCTGCTTCTGGATGTTTAACTTCTGGTTCCACGGAACCTTCAGCGTATCCGGTTTTTGGATGATCCTGTTGTGGCTCTTCTTTGACATCGTCGGGGCCGCCCTCGGAGTCGGCGGAACGGCCTATTATGCCCATCTGGGAGGATTCGCCCTCGGCGTGGCCCTCGGTTTCCTGCTCCTGGTCCTGAACATCATTCAAATGAGCGAAGATGAACGGTCCATCCTGTGTCTTGTCAGGGAACACCGGCAAAAGCGACTCGAAGATCAGCTCGCCGAGGAAGCCCGGCGGGCATTGATTGAAACCAGGCGACGGGAGGAAGAACACCAGCGGGCACGGCGGGTGGCCGAACGAAAAAAACAGGCCGCCCAATCCCCGCCCCCCGAATTGATTCGGTTTACCTGCCCCTGCGGCCAGCGAATCAAGGTGCCCCAAAAACTGGCCGGGCAGGAGGGACTCTGTCCCAAATGCAAAAGACCAATCCGGATTCCCGGACTATAATAAGGGGAGATCAGGAGGAAAACCGGCGAAGAGCCAGTTGAATAATCCGGTCAAGAAACTGCTCATAAGGCAGTCCCGTTCTCTCCGCGGCCTCCGCGACTTCTTCCCCGTAAGCCACATCCGGATTGGGATTGACCTCCAGAACAACCACCTTGTTCTCGGCAGTCAGACGCAGATCGATCCGGCCGTAGTCCTGCAAATGAAGAACACGATACACCTTTTTGCAGATGCGGTTAATCTTCTTGAGGACCTCTGGATCAACCTCCGCGTCCGTGAACTCAATATTCCATTTTTGCCGATGCTCCTTGTTCCACTTGACGCTGTACGTCAAAAGCGAAGGCCCTTCTTCAGATGGAAAAACACATTCCCGGGGCGGCAGAACAGTCAGTTGACGGTTTCCGAGAATCCCGATATAGAATTCACGGCCTTCGATATATTCCTCCGCGACAACCGGCTGCGAAAACCGGTCATGAACAAACTCGATCCGCTCCCGAAGCGCCTGCGGACCGCGACCAACCGAGACCTGAGAGATTCCCTCCGACCCGTCTTCAAATGCGGGCTTGACCACCAGCGGATAGTGAATATTTCTGGGAATACGGATTTTTTTATGAAGCGGAAAAGAAAAAAAAGCCGGAACCCGAATTTTATGATGACTGAGAAGCTGCTTGCAGAGCAGTTTATCCCGGCAGAGCATCAGTCCCAGCGGTCCGGTTCCGGTATAAGGCAAACGCAGCAATTCAAGAAATCCGGCAATATTTTTATCGAAAAGACGGTCGCCCTCAAATTGTTCCGTGAGATTAAAGACCAGGTCCGGCCGGTGTTCCTTAAATTCCGCAATCATCTCTTCGAGCGGTTCGGTAAATCCGCGGATGGTGACAGTATGTCCCATTTCACGCAGCGTCTGAATCACGTGGTATTCCGTAATGGCCTTATCGATTTCTTCAAAGTTCGGATCGTGCGGAGGGATTTCCCCGGCGTCGACGAGTACGGTAATGTGTATGGGTTTGTGTTTCATTTCCTGTGGGGCCTTACATTTCTGAGGGTGTTTCCGGCAATGGCAGTAACCAGGGCAGTGGTGGAAACCAGGTCCTCGCCGCTGGCATACAGGTTCAGGGCCTCGCATCGCTGGATCAGCCGGGTAACAAGCTGTTGGATATCATATTTACGGTGTTCGGTCCAGCGGGTGACCTGCTCGACCAGCAGCGGCCGGTGTTCCCGGAGAAACAGCGATGCCTTCTGCGGCCGATGCGAATCGGGTTTGTCTGAAAACGCCTCCCGGAGACAGGTGTCATAGTATCCGCGGAACTCGGTGCCGAGCGTTTTGCGTTTCCGCTCATAATAGGCGGCCAGTGTCGAAGTCATACGAGAGGCCGACCAGGGAGGATTGGGTTCGGCGCTGACCAGAGGCGGAGATCCGGCAATCTGTCCGCCGATATGATCGACATATCGGAGTTTTTTAAGGGCCGGCCAGCCCTTGTATTTTTCTTCCCAGCGGTTGCCGGGGGCCAGCCATACGGCAAAGGTTTCCGCGAAATCTTCGTCGGGGTGGCACTGGGCATAACTGTCGCCGAGATGGCTGACATACCGCCTTGAGTAGGGCTGGTAATTGTAAGAAGCGCTGTAGCGAAAGGTAAAGGGTCCAAAAAGCTGCCGCCAGCGAGTGCGTTTGTAGAGTTTGTAGGCATAGTTATAAGTATGGCCGCATTCATGGCGGAGCAGTTTGATGCAGGTCGATTCAGTGCCGCCTTCCACTTCGAGCATCATCTTTTTTTCAAGACGCTTGAGCCGGGGATGAGCCAGGCAGAATGGGATGCCGATAATCGGTTCTTTATCCGGGCAAAGCCATTCGTCAGCCAGGTAGCAGGGGGGGCGGAAAGTCAGGCCTTTTTGTTCGAGTTCGTCATACAGCCGTTCAATAAGGGGAGCCAGCCACGTGCCTTCAATACAGAGGTTAAGATCGCGCACGCGAAGCTGAAGAATCTGCTCTTCCGGCAGCCGATGCCAGTTTTTTGGAATTTGTTTTTTATTCATGGCATTTTATACCGCTCTGGGGTTCGATTCCCGCGTCTCTGTATAACACAGACAGCCGCGATGAGCAAGACTTTTTATGCGGCCGAAATCAGGGGCGAGGGTGAAATTTTCGATGGATCGATTTAAGACGATCGTGATCAACATGAGTATAGATCTGGGTGGTCCGTATATTGGCATGGCCGAGCATTTCCTGTAGAGAACGAAGATCCGCTCCGCCGGATAGAAGATGAGTGGCAAAACAATGCCGCAGGGTATGGACGGACATTTTTCCCGGCAGGCCCGCTCGGCGGGCATATTTCCTGACGATTCGCCATAGCTCAATGCGGTCGAGGGGACGGCCGGTACGAGACAGGAAGAGGCGTAAGCCGCTATGGGGTTTGGCGAGGACTGGACGCAGGTCTTCGAGATAAGTTTGGACGCACCGGCCGGCGATTCGGCCGAGGGGAACTATCCGTTCTTTGCGGCCCTTGCCGAAACACCGCACATAGCCGATGGAAAGGTTGACATCTTTGATTTCGAGGCCGGCTACCTCAGCGGCTCGAGCTCCCGTGGCGTAGAGCAGTTCGAGAATGGCTTTATCACGCAGGCAATAGGGATCTTCGGGGCAGGGGGCTTCAAGGAGGGTAACAACCTGATCTCGGGAGCACACGCCCGGCAGTTTTTTTTTTTTTTTGTGGCCTTCGAGGCAGTCGGTGAAGTTTTCCTTCAGCAGGCCGGTCAAAACGGCAAAACGCAGAAGCATCTTGACCGCCACAAGCCGACGGTTGAGAGAGGATTCGCAGAGATTTCTGCGAGACTGAAGATAGCGGTAGATTGTGGTTGGCTGGATTCCTTCGAGGTTTTGTACGTGCTCAGTATCGCAAAATTGGATAAATTCAAGAAGATCCCGGCCGTAGCCAAGGATAGTATTTCCGGAAAGCCCGGCTTCGACGGTCATGTAGTCGAGGAATGACCGGACGACCCGGCCAAGAGGCCGGGCTTCGAGACGCTGCTTAAGATTTTGTATTTGTACAGCAAGCATGATTTATAAAGCATTTATCGGCTTTTTTGAACTTAGAAGTTGAATTAAGGGAATGTCAGATGAAAATATCGGCCTTTGGGCTTGAGGGCATGGAACATTGCGGATATAATTCGGCATCAACCTAATTTCGGGAGACGACTATGAAAAAAAGTATCTTTTTCCTTTTTTTGGGGCTTCTTCTTGGTCTTGTCGGCTGCGGCAAAGAGGCACAAATGGAAAAAACAGTACCGATTTGTCTGGAATCAGTTTCTATGAATCAGCTTTTTGCTTCGGCAGAACGTGTCTTGCGAGAGATGCAGTTTGAGATTGACAAAGCCGATCAGGATGCCGGTCAGATTATTACCCGCCCGTTGCGGGGCGGCCAGTTTTTTGAATTCTGGCGGCAGGACAATGCCACGGCGGCAGCATCGGCAGAGTCCAATCTGCACAGTATTCAGCGAATTGCCGAAGTCAGGTTTGACCGGACAGCCAATGCGGTTTGTGCTAACTGCAGAGTGATGGTTCGTCGTTTGAGTATGCCGGATCAGCCGATCCGCGGCAGGGGGGGGACATCGGGGATTTTTACGGAAAGCAGCCGATCCCGCCAGAGTTTACAGATCAGTTCGGAGGTGGAGGGGGAGGTGGACTGGATTTATCTGGGAGAGGATTCGGCTTTGGAGCAGAGGATTCTGAAAAAAATGGAGAAGGACGCTTTGGGCGGAGGTCCCTTATGAGAGTGCTGGTTTGCGGCGGTGCCGGATATATCGGCAGCAATATGACGGAAATGCTGGTTCGAGAGGGGCATACGCCGGTGGTATTGGACAATTTAAGCAAGGGACATCGCAGGGCGGTGCGGAATGCGGAGCTTGTGGAAGGGGATTTTGGTGATCTGGCCTTTACAACAGCACTTCTTCGGGATCGCCGCATTGAGGCGGTAATGCATTTTGCCGCGTTTATTGAAGTGGGCGAGTCGGTTGATCAACCGCTTCGCTATTATGACAATAATGTAACACGTACACGGACATTACTGGAGGCAATGGAAGCCGCGGGGGTGGAACGATTTGTTTTTAGCAGTACAGCGGCCGTGTATGGAATGCCTGATACGATTCCGATTACGGAAAGGATTGAAAAATCTCCGATCAATCCCTATGGGGAGACAAAATGGGCGGTGGAGCGGATGTGCCATTTCCAGTCGCAGACAGGCCGGCTGCGGTATGCGGCGCTGCGATATTTTAATGCCTGTGGGGCGGGTTTTAATGCAACAATCGGGGAAGATCATCAACCTGAGTCGCATTTAATCCCGCTGATTATCCAGGCCGCTATGGGTCGGCGTGAATCGATCAAGATTTACGGGACGGATTATCCGACGCCGGACGGGACGTGCATTCGGGATTATATCCATGTGGAGGATCTGTGCCGGGCGCATTTGCTTGCACTGGAAAAACTGGAGAGGGAATCGGAATTGGTCTATAACCTTGGCAATGGAAAGGGATATTCGGTGCGGGAGGTGATTGATACAGTTCGGCAGGTCTCGGGGAAGTCTTTCAATGTCGTGGAGGTCGCCCGAAGGCCGGGTGACCCGCCGGTGCTGACGGCGGACGCCTCGAAGGCGATTGGTGAGCTGGGATGGAAGACTGCTGTTACGAACCTGGAGGCAATTGTGGACAGTGCCTGGAGGTTTCATACGAAACACCCTGACGGGTATGAGGAGTAAACGCCCTTTTATGAAGCCGAACGAGCAGGTCATTATTGATTTTCCCGAAAACAGCCCCAAATTGAATGAAGAGAGGCGGTTCGTCAAACGGAAGCGATTGTTAAGGTGAAAAAGAAAATGAAGTACTCAGAAACCAATCAGGAATCAGGAGAATAACAAGCGTGGATTCAATCAAACAGCAGGCAGTTCGTTTTCTTCAAACGTATGAAATGGATGTCCTGGACATTGATTTTGACAAGAACGTGCAGCGGTTTCTTGATCAAATAGAAAAAGGGCTGGCCGGGCAGGACAGTTCGCTCGAGATGATTCCAACTTATTTAGAAGCCGGAGCCGAAGTGCCGGCGGGCAAACAGGTGATCGTTGCCGATGCCGGCGGGACTCATTTTCGGGTGGCGACGGTTCATTTTGATGACAATAAAAAGCCGATCATTGAGAATCTGAAAATGTTTGAAATGCCGGGTATCGATCGGGAAGTTTCTAAAGACGAGTTTTTTAGTATTATGGCCGGCTATTTTGAGGGAGTTATCCATGCGTCCGATCAGGTTGGTTTTTGCTTTTCGTATCCGGTCGAGATTTTTCCCAGTAAAGACGGTCGCCTGATCCGGTTTGCCAAGGAAATCAAGGCGCCCGAGGTTGTCGGCCGGTTTATCGGAAAAAGTCTTAATCTTGCCTTGGACACTGCCGGCGCCAAAACGGATAAGCACATTGTATTGCTGAATGACACCGTTGCCACGCTTCTGGCCGGCTGCGGCTATGAAAACCGCACCTACAGCAGCTATATCGGCTTCATTCTCGGCACCGGAACAAATACCTGCTACATCGAGGAAAACGCGAATATCAGAAAGATCAATGATATCGATCCCGCCAACAGCCAGATTATCAATATTGAGTCCGGCGGATTTGCACAGTCCCAGCGGGGCAAAATTGATATCCGGTTCAATGAATCGACAATCAATCCGAAATCCAACCTCTTTGAAAAAATGATTTCCGGGGCCTATTTGGGACCGCTTTTTCTCGAAATTGTCCGGCAGGCCTGTGAAGATGGCCTGTTTTCCTCACCGGCCGTTAATGCCCTTGACCAGATAGAAGACCTGACGACGAAAGAAATGAATCTTTTTGTGCAGCATCCCTATGGAAACAGCCGCCTGGCCGTAGCCGCAGGGAAGGGAACGCGGGAAGAGGTTGTAAAATTGTATTGCCTCGCCGATCGTTTGACCGAGCGAGCGGCTAAACTGACGGCTATCAATCTTTCGAGTGCGGCTATACGGTCCGGACAGGGCACGGATCCTACACGGCCGATCTGCATTGTCGCCGAAGGCACCACCTTTTATAAGATGAAAACTCTCAAGTCCCGCGTGGAATACTACCTGAAGGAATATCTCGAAAACAAGCGGGGCATCTATACGGAGATCATCAGCGTCGATAACGCCACCCTTGTAGGCGCCGCTATCGCTGCCCTTACCAATTAATTAAATATTTCGGATCACGGCTGTCCAAGATAATCTGTGATTACTGACTCTCTTGGACAGCCGTGAACTTTTACATGAATTCGTTTCCGCAACAGGAACTCACTGATGGAGCTTGACTTTCGTACCTACGGCAATTCGGGGTCTCCGGTTATTCTGCTTCATGGGGGGCCGGGAGCGGCCGGGTATATGGCGCCGATCGGGCGGGGATTGGCGGATTCGTTTCGGGTATGGGAGCCGTTTGGGCGGTGGGGCAATCGACAGCAACCGGCCACGGTAGCGCGGCACATTGAAGATTTAGACGAATTTATTGGGCGAAACTGCAAGGGCGAGCGGCCGGCTTTAGTTGGTCATTCGTGGGGAGCGATGCTAACTTTGGCTTATGCGGCTGCCTGTCCTGAGCGTGCGGGGGGGCTGGTGTTGGTCGGATGCGGGACGTTTGACGCGGCAACCCGCAATAGAATGGAAGAGATTCGATCCCGCCGAATCACATCGGAAATCAAACGACGGCTGGACAATCTGCCGGAAACGGTGAGCGATCCTGACAAACGGCTGGCCCTGCTGGGCAAGTGGATGAAACAAATTGATTCGGTGGAGTTGATCGACGAGCCGCCGGAGGAAGTGCGGTTTGATGCGGCCGGTCACGAGCAGACATGGGCGGATATGATGCGTCTGCAGAAAGAGGGGGTCTATCCGGCGGCGTTTGCGGCCGTTCGATCGCCGGTTGTGATGCTTCACGGGGCTGAAGATCCGCATCCGGGCCGGATGATTTATGAGAGTTTGCGGACGTATATGCCGCAGATTCAGTATATTGAGTTTGCCCGATGCGGTCATTATCCCTGGGAGGAAAAAGCCGCGTGGCAGGAGTTTTATAAATCTCTCCGAAAACGGCTATTTACGGTTTTTGAATAAGTATAAGATTCCATCCCTCAGAAAACATATTTGTTTCTGCTTCGTAGTAAAGGTTGTCAGGAGGACAAGGATGTCACAAGTACCTGGCCTTTGTGACAGGGTTCGTTAGGCGGCGGGCAGTCAACCATGAAATATCGATCACAGCGGCCGCGAGGCGGTTTTGTCTGTTCAAGAATGACCTGTACTTTTTCGCGGATGAACTGTCGTCGGAACATTTCCTGAAGTTGGCTGTCTAATTGATGGAGAATGGCTGTTCTCTGACGAATGATTGTGGGCCGGACTGGACAGTCCAGACGTGTTGCCGGGGTTCCCCGGCGGGGGCTATAGGGAAAAACATGGATCTTTGCAAAGTTCACACGATGACAGATCTCGACTGTTTTTTCAAAATCCTCTTCGGTTTCCCCCGGAAATCCGACAATGATATCGGTTGTAATGGCCGGCCGATCGAGTGCAACTTGCAGGTTACCGCAGATTTTCAGGTATTCCTCGGCCGTATATTGACGAGCCATTCGTTTCAAAATCCGGGGAGAACCGGATTGAAGC
>JAHDQI010000208.1 GCA_018433925.1 Phycisphaerae bacterium
AGCATTCGCCATTCGCTCTCAGCGGGTCGAAACTTCCTCTTCTGTACTTTTCAAAGGGCTCTCGGCCTTACGGGGGGTATTGTACCATAAAAATATTATATAGCAAGTATAAAATATTAAATATTAGAAAATTAGTGAAATATAAAAGGATTTGCGGATACGGATTGAGGGGAACAAAGAGAGAATCATGAATCACGAATTACTTATTCTTATCATAACCCGACGGGGTGAACGCACGAATGACAGAAGTCGCCGCGGGGTGAGGCCGGAGATAAAAGGGCGACCGGGTTTTTTAACTGCCGATTGCAGTATCGCCTTCGGCGGGATGAACAAGGCCACCCCGCTGCGCATGTCAATCGATACATAGGCAATCTTTTATGCCGACGAGATGGGTAACACTTTTCGTGAGTTATGTTCCTGGGTTGTCCATGCACAGAGAAAGATAATGCGGGTCGAGTTTATCTGAATGAGAGGCCAATCCGGATGATCAATCTGAACAAGTTTTTAGCCCGCAACAGAGATAACGCTTGTATCTCCTAATAAATTAATAGCTTACGAGAAATTAGAAAAGTGTCGGAAATAATTTGGCTATGCAGTATACTATATAGTATTATAATGACATTAAAAATATAGTCGCTTTTTAGGAAGTTTAGGATGGAACTGCAGAATTGGCAAACCCAGTTAAGAAAAGGGCTTTTGGATATTGTAGTCCTGAATTATCTGGCTCGCGGGCGATGTCATGGGTACGAGATGGTTCGGGAACTGAAGAAATGCCGGGGGCTGACGCTTCGGGAGGGCAATATTTATCCGATCCTTGCCCGGCTTCAGACGGATGGGCTGGTTGAAAGCCGTATGGAAGCCGGTTCGGACGGCCCGCCGCGGAAATATTTTCAAATAACTGAGCAGGGCAGATGGAAGCTGGAGGAGATGAACCGACACTGGGATATGATCGTTGTCAGTGTGGAACAGGTACGGAAAGGAGAGAAGCAATGAGTGAGGCGGAAAAACAGTGGCATCAAATGCGGGATGAGTACCTGCGGCAGATCGAGGCGGAATTGACGGCCGTGCATCACCCGCGAAAAAAGGACCTGCCGGCAGATGTGCGGGAACATCTTGATCAGCGGTTTCAAGAACTGAAGGAATCGGAGAAAACCACCGAGAATTTCAGGAAAATTCTGGAAGACATGGGACCTGCTGAGGAATACGCAGAACTTTTAATTGAGATTACTTCAAAAAGCCATTCGAACCTACAAACAGAAACGGGAACATGGGTCTTTTGGAATCATGCTTTAACCCTTTTGTTTGTTGTTGTATTGATCGGTATTATTATCTATGTCTTTTCGGGAGGGCCTTTTGAAACGGCCCCGGATACGGCAAAAATTCATGAGGTGATGGAAAACTTTCAACTGGATCCGGAACTGGTCGGGCGATGGATCAGTGTGGATTTTGTTACCAGGCCGGAGGGCTTTGTGCCGGGCAGGAAAAACTGGCGAGGAGATTTATTCCTTAAAGAACTGGTCTTTTATGACGATGGGCGCACGGAAGGTCCCTGGCTGTGGACACAGGGGATCATTTATCATCCGGGAGACAAAACGGAAGCGAAATATTTCATCAAAACGATAGAAGAGGAACCATACCTTTTCTTTGAATGGATGAGCGGCGATGTGACGATTCGGGGGATGAAACCGAATTATTATGTACTTAAAAAGGAATTGTGAGATGAAACTGCAGGATGGAGAAGAGATCATTTATCGGGCACAACCGAAGTTGGCGATCCTTGTGATTTGGTTTTTTACAAAATGCCTACCGTTCACTTCGGTGTGTGTTTTTTTTATTTTCTTTATGTTCGGGCTGGCGAAGGATTTATATGCATGGGGTTCTGGTTCCGGCGATATTTCATTTGTATCGAATCCAGGGCCCGTCTTTCGATCTGTGCTTACGGCGACTTGTGCGGCGGGGCTGGTCATTCTGGCAAGCGCCCTTCTCTACTGTGTGTATCTGCGGCGCAGTTATATGTACATGATTACAAGCCGCCGTTGTATTTTTAGAGGCGGCATTCTCCGCCATATCGAACATTCTGTTCCGTACCATAAGATCACGGATGTGGAACAAAGCCGGACGATCTTCGAGCGTCTTTTGGGCCTTTCAACGATAGGGATCTATACCCCGGGAACCGGTTCCGCATCGGGCGGAATCTCTCTGGGAGGGCGGCATCCGGAAATTGCCTTTCCGGGTCTCGGTAACAGCGAAGACCCGGCAGAGATTATCAGTCAAATCGTAGTGAAATACCCGGACCGGCAGGGGTCTTTAACAGAGAAAGGAAACATGCAATGAAGATACGAATGATGACGATCGTAATTTGGGCGACGGTGGCGGCGGGATTTGTTATCAGTGCCGTCTTTTATCCGAAGATGCCTGCGATCATGGCTTCGCACTGGAATGCGAGCGGTCATGTGGATGGGTATATGAATAAA
>JAHDQI010000343.1 GCA_018433925.1 Phycisphaerae bacterium
CGAAGGCGGTTTATAGGTGTTGTAAGAATGCCCGCCGCGATAGACGTCATTATCAATCCAGGTCGGCTCAACGACCGAGGAGACGCTGACAAAATCAACGTGATTGGTGCTGCCCAGCCGCGGTCCGTTCCATTGTGTCAGATCGTAGCAAAAATTGCCCGTGGTATGAACCGGATTATACGGCACATAATCGGCCAGCGGATCATAAGGCGCCAGGGTGCAGTAAGTGGAGTTGACATATCCGCCGTACTCATCCGCCCCGTGACTGTGCAGGAAGATGTAAAACTCAAAGTTCGAAATCGGCTGCCGGGCAGGATCAATGTTTTTGAACGTATAAGTCTGCAAAAAACAGTACCGGTCCGAGCGGACATAACGGCCCTGGCCTGTCACAGGGTCCAGATAGCACATTGGGCTGCGGTTGGGATACACGTTTGGATCATAAAGGTTGGGATCTCTGTATTCCAGATCGACAACTTCATAATCGATGACAATCTCAAGCCGGTCGTTTTGAATCACCGATTTGCCGGTATCATAAAGAGGCGTTGGGTTGTCATTGGGGTCGGCTTCTTCACGGCAGGTCCCCCCGTATCGAAAATCACAGCCGGTCTTCCAGTTCGGGTATTCAAACTGTTGCGTCAGCCACATGGCCGGCTCCTCTTCCATCGCCACGGCGGCTCCCCATTCACCCGAAAGAACCTCGTGGTAGCCGTGGTCATGGATCGGGGAGTGGCCGTAATAAATCCAGTCCGAATACCCCGCCGCGTCCATCGTCGCATAAAAATAAGGAGCGTTGCCGGTCTTGTTTTTGTCCCCAATTGTCAGTTTTCTCGAAATGCCCTGTTCATCAGCAAAATACCCCCATACGGAAAAATGCGTCAAAAAAAATACGATAACGGAAGCAAAACACAAATTCCACCCGGATTTGAAACCCCTTCGATTACCCATCCCTCACGCCTTTCAAGAATGAATCCTTCTTAACAAACCTCCCTCACAAGCCGACCCCGCAAGAAAAAGAGGCACTGCCGATACATGCTTCGTCGAGGCCCGGCAAGGCCCTACCGCAACACGCCGACAGCGCCCCGAACGGGGGCACTGACTTTGCGTTTGCAGTAAGAAATTTGCCGGTTTCGACGAAAACGCCTAAGTCCAGTGGACTTTCATGTATTTAATTGTCAAATCCAATAATACCGCCAAACAACAATCTTGTCAACAATAAAACCATATCGGGATATTATACATCCATATTTATAGATTAAAATATCTCTGGCTCTATTTACATGCCGTCACAACCCCCCGGCAGGTTGATAAGAAAATCCGAATTTTCCAAAAATTATTCATAAACGATACTTTTTTATTCCGGACCATCGATATCAGATAGATTTATAGAAATGTTCACAATATTTCAAATTATATCTATTTTCTACTTGCTATTTAATATTTTTATGGTATAATACCCGGGTAA
>JAHDQI010000204.1 GCA_018433925.1 Phycisphaerae bacterium
CTTTATGTAAAAGATGTCAGAGTTAAATATCCATTGATCTTCCCGGCTGTGAAGGAATCTCAAATGGGCGATCTTCATATAATAAATCACTCAACGATTCTACAAATCATTGCAGTCCAGCCATACCGCCATTTTACCATTTCCTCGATTGCACCAGGCATAGTATGGGATCGCAATAAACTCTTGTTCTGTATTATCTGATTTCTTCGTCGCTTTGCCCTTTATTACAGTAACTCCACCTAAAAAGTCCTTGTCATGTTCAGCAATGAACCTTTGACTTTTTTTAAGGGATAGGCCAAAAACATTCCCGTTATCAATTTCCTCTGCAGCATAGACAAGAGGGCCCCGCTGGAGACATACCTTATTCGATAGATTATTTATCTTTGGATTGGCGACTTTATACCGGACCGGCATGGGAAGAACAAGTCGAACAGTATCGCCATCTTGCCAGACTCGCCTGAGAACCGCGTATCCATCTATAACACGACATTCAATCTTCGTGTCATTGATATAGAGAAATGGTTTTTCATGGCTTTCATATAAATACTCATAAAGATTTCCGGGTACAGGTTGATTGCGCGCCCACCCCGGGATACGTATACATAATGAAAACTCATTCGTGGCCGGCAACGAAACTTCCAATTTTATCGACCCTTCCCATGGATATGCAGTTTCTTGCCTGAGGGTAATGTCTTTCCCTGAAAGAGGGATTCGGCCTGTGCTATTGGCAAACAGGTTGACATAAATACTATCTTCACGTACAGCATACATATAGTCCCCAATGGACAATAACAATCTTGCAAGGTTCGGAGGACAACAGGGAACTTCATACCAAGTCTGCCGCTGGCACGAACGCTCACCGCCCTCCAATCGAGGACGACTAAATTTCTTTATGCCATCATGCTCCAGGGGATTGCAATAGAAAAAACGGTCTCCTTCAAGCGAAACGCCCGCAAGGATTGTATTGTATAATATTCTTTCAGCAACATCCATGTATTTGCCATCCCCGTAAAGCAGCGCCATTTGGGAAGTAAAAAAAAGCATGGCGATACTTGAACAGGTTTCATTATAAGCCATTTCCGAACCAAGCTGATAGGCCTCAGATATACCTTCTATTCGCTGACTCCCGCCAATGCCGCCCGTAACAAACATTTTCCTTTCAACCAGGTCGTGCCATAGTCTGCGTGACGCCTCTGCATACTGCATTTCTCCCGTGATGGCAGCCAAATGCGCCATCGCAGTATAGGTATAACCGCCTCTCACAGCATGCCCTGATGCTTCTTCCATTTCCACCAGGGGTTTATTTTTTTGAAGGAACGGATTTGAGTGATCTTTCCCTCTGTTATCCATAAAAAAACGGAAGGTTTCCAGGTCTTCTTTTTTGCCTGTTAAATAATATAGTTTAGCCAGGGCAATCTCAATCGATTGGTGACCGGGCATAAACCGGGCGATGTCGCCGGGGTCATTTTTTATTTTTGATTTAACCAGGTCAAGATATTTTAATGAGCCATCCAACAGTTTTCTTTTTCCCGTGGACTTATAGTACTCGATGCCGGCCTCAAGATAATGTCCCAATATGTACATTTGATAATACGAGTTGGGCGGATTGAGTTTTTTGTCTTTCAGGACTAACTGAATCCGAGTACATAGATACCCATCTTCATCCTGAGCCGCAATAATCTGTTCAATAAAGGCGTCGGCAAAGGTTTCCAGGATCGGATCTCTTTCAACTCTTAATGAGTAGGCTATTGCATTCAGCAACTTGAATGCTTTAACATCGCCGCTGTGATTTTCATTATTCCGATATTCTGAATCATACAATCCGGCCAAAATGGAAAAATTGTAATAACTTCCATCTTCTTGCATTCCCTGAACAATGGTAGATAAGCTTTTGCTTCGAGTCTTCTCAATCCGGGGAGCCCAGAAGTTATCGGAAAATGTAATTTTCTCAAAGGGAATCGCTTTCAATGGCTTGAAATCATTTTCATTGAATGAATTCTCTGATGCGCTAAAGTCATTATTACATACTGCATTCACCTGTATGGTTATAACTAAGATCAAAAAAAATGAAGCAACTATCCTTTTCAGTGTATGATTCATATTACCCCTTTTGTCCATGAATACTGCGGTATACTCAGAATGCTATTTGCATGAAACCGGATATAATCGGTTACCACCAGTACCATACCGGCTCAGTCGTCAGTCTATGTTTCATATCGCTATTGGGCGGATAGGGACCAAACTGTCGCCAGCCGACATGCCCATCTACATAAACGATATTGGCACCTTCCGGTTTTGACCTTCCACTAATTCGATGGTTTGTATGGTCAAATAGTGTGCCTCCGCTTAATTCTACAATTCCGCCGGCATCAATATCGAAAAACTTGTTATTGTCCCCTTGGCTGATAACAGCATCCATTGCCATAATGGTTGTACCTGTCGACTGCATTTGATTTATTTTATGAATCCACTTGGCAGGCTCCCCTGTGACAAGCTTGGAGGGCATTAAAGATTCCCCTGTAGCAGGGTTCCTTTTTTCTATCATATAAATATACGGCAATTCACGAAAATACCTTACACGATCTTCTCGGGACAATTGGCTTTCATTTCGAACTGACACTTTACTGGGATATACTACACCTTCTTCACGCAGCCATCGATACTGCCATCGACGCGCATCATCATATTGAGCGTCAGGCCTTGAAGGACAGAAAAACGTCTTGCTGTCAAATCCAGCTGCTTCTGCCATTTGATCGGTCGTCAGAAATGATTGATCCCAAAGCCACCCTCCAAACGCTGATTCCATCACAGTGGAATCATTCTCATTGGCATACAGCTGAATACCAAGCGATTGCTGACGTAAGTTGTTTGAGCAGATAACCTTCTGGGCGGAAAACTTTGCACGCTTTAAAGAAGGAATCACAATACTGATTAAAATTGCAATGATTGCAATGACAACCAGCAATTCGATTAATGTAAACGCTGTGCATATTGCGCTCTGCGTCATCATTCTGGAACTTCTTTTTTTTGTCACTGCTGTCACCTTTCAACTTGAGTAGAATGAACGGTATAGGTTTTTTAAAAGATTTAGCTCTGAACTATCTTTATAATAAAATCCACGCTCCTATGCACATCTGGTGCATAGACAACCGTATTTATTGAACCAGGCGGTCCTAAAACCGCCTGGTTCTTTCTGTGATCGCTTGCATTTAATAACACTAATTGGGAATATAGAGACCATCACTAAGCCATTGCGAGGCGATTGCCATCAAATCCCACAGGTCAACCACACAGTCCGGCTTTCCGTCCGGCCCATTTACGTCCAGGGTCGGATTGCCATAAATGCAGGGTCGTATGCCGGTGATATCATAGTACGTCTTCGCAATTTCCTCTCCGCTTTTGGCATAATTGAGGATCTGCATATCATCGACTTGCCCCGTAAATGGTCGTCCTATTGAACCAACAAAGTTTTGAGCCAGCAAAGCCACCGAATGCTGCCAAGGCGAGAAGTTTGTCAAGTTCAGTGTACTGGAACTACTTCTCAGGACGCTGTCCACATAAATCCGAAGAGTTGCGCCATCATAAGTAACGGCTATGAGATGCCACTGGTTATCCCAAACCAAGTCTGTCGCGGTAGTGATTTCAAGAGCAGCACCCCCATCTTCTCTCAGATAGGCGCATACCGCCCCATTCGACAAAATCCTAAACTCAACACCAGAGGATGAACCTTCATTAAACGCACCAAGAAAAGAACCCGAATCATCGGAATCAGATCGTATCCAACAAGAGTACGTAAATTGTTCCAATCCATTGCCATACCCGGCTTTCGGATAAGCATCCTGGGGTAATTCCACGTAAATATACCCATTCGGATCCGCAGCGTAATCACCCACGATCCCATCGGTATATTCGATTGTATCCATCGCAGTACCATGCTTGTCGCCGACCGAATCGAGAAGATTCTCTTCAAACTCATAATGCGCCAGCAATTGTGCTGTAATCAAAATGGCTTCAGATGAATTGCTGCCAGATTCATTTTCGATTACACACAGGTATGTACCATTGTCTAATGGATCATAATCCGTTACTGTCAACGTACTTGTATCAGATGTTGTGTTGATTGTTGTCCTTTCATCTTCGACAACAAGTACACTGTCTTTGTACCATGAGACTAGTGTTTGAGGCGAACTGCTGTAAAATTGAACCTCAAATTCAACCGTAGAACCAGGTTGTGCCGTTACGTTCACAAGATCCTGGGTAACGGTCGGAATAGAGGGTGTGGTTGTAAATAACCACGGAACTCCTTTGAGGATGTCAAATCCGTCTCCATAATTTATTGCGACATGGGTATCAACCCGCCAAAAGTAAATTGAATCATGATTTAACACGACAGGATAAGATTCACTCGATACAAATACCGGAGTGATATCAAGAAAATTCGGATCTTCCTCGGTTTCATGATCTTCTGAAACATAATACATATAAACGTCATAACCTTCCACGGAAAGAATGTTGGGTTCGCCTATAATATCAGGGGCCGACCATGTAAGATTTGTTGTCAAAGCAGGATCTACCATGGGAGCATAATTAATCGGCTGAGGATCAAAGGCCCGAGGCGGGAGCAGGTTGGAGACAGGATTGCCATCTCCATTATCCCATAAATACTCGATTTCTTCCTCGCTAAGAACTCGGTCCCAAATCGCAATATCATCCAATTTCCCACGGAAATATTCCGTTTTACGTTCATCAACAACTGAATGCGGAGTCCGGAGCCATGATCCGATTCTTACGTGACCCTCGGATTTAATATTGATACTTGTATTGAGGGTTTGTTCGGTAATCAGCGTATTGTCAAGGTAGAGTCTGCCTTTTCCCGTCCCATAGAAATCCATTGTATAAACCAGCAGATGCCACTGATCATAGGTAATGCCTCCGGGAACAACCGCAGGTGAAAAATCATATCCATAATAAACAACTCGAAGATTGGCCGGATTTCCTGAACGTCCAATTTCCAGTCCAATCATGCCTCCACTGGTGGATAACCCGTAAGTAATGAACCATTGGGGCATCTTGGCTGACAATTCCGCTTGGCTGATATTGAACCACAAACTGATCGAGAGGGGCCCTTTTCCCATAGGCAATCCTGTATCTGGTGCCAAGACATTATTCGAAGATACAGAGTAAGACGTCTTTTGGATGGCATTGCCGAACTTTCCTCCAACTCCCGTTGTCAGAGTACCTGGTAGTGCTGTTACAGTATTCAGAAAAGTGGATAAGGATGTGTCAGCCAGCATGAGACTATCTTCTGGTTCATCCATATTCCAATAGGCGGCAACTCCAATGTCATTTGCCTGCGCCATCCCGATGATTACCAGAATCGCCATAAAAACCATTAACCTTTTCATTTTCATACCTCCGCAATAAATAACATTCTTACCTGCTTACCTGATCCCGATGATCAAGGTATTACTATTCATCCGAACGATCAAATCTTGCTGCTCATGCAAACCATTTCCCTCGATAGTTCATGCGTTTTCTCTATAGATGCCATAAAGTTAGTTTGCCTATGTCACACACCACACGCAACTTATATTCTTTCTTTTTTTTCTGTTCAACGGGATTCAAACTTACCCCAGACGAAGAGATTAAACTTGATCGCGTCCTCATTGTTGTTTATTTCGGTCAACTGATTCCCGTAATAACGCTGATCCCAGTCCTCTACCTCCAGGGCCACATACGTATCCATCTTGGGATCGACCCAGCGGTAAAAGACCGCCGATCCGTCAGCAAACCCCAGGGTTGCACCTTTGGGATGCCGGGGCTTGCCCCCCCTGTCTCCGCCCGGCTTGCTCCGCCAGTTGTTCGGGTAATCCACCATAAAGTTCCGATGGCGTGAATCCGCCATTTCAAGCGGAATCTTCCCCTGGCAAATAAATACCATCCGCTGCCCGCAGTTCTTGATTTGAGCAAGACGGTTAAATTCTCCAATGGGCGGTGTACCCAGACGGCCGTTCATGGCATTGGTGATATTATAGGACCTGACCTCATCCGCCGGGGCGGCAGGACAGTGATAGGCATCCGTCGAATTGACATAAGGATACATGGCCCCCTGCTCAATTCCCAGGATATGATTTTCATACGTCGGAGGGAACGTCCATTTAACCCAGGCATTCTTATCGCGAGGGTCTGAGGATACCGAGGAACGGACAATCTTCCCCTCGTTTTGGTCCGCATACAGAAGCCAGCCCGTTGTCAACTGCCTGACATTGCTCAGGCAGACGGTTCTCTGAGACAGTTCACGCGCCTTCCTCAATGACGGCATAATGATGGAAAGAAGAAGTCCGATGATGGCAATTACCACAAGTAATTCAATGAGCGTAAAGGCTTGTCTTTTCATAACAATAGTCCTTTCAAATAGATATATCACATATCCATCCAGCGTTATTACGATTATAACTATTTCATTCTACCCATACAACGGCAAATTGTGAAAATATATCTTCATTTTGGGTTGTTCTGGATATTCAGTCCCCCGTTTTCCACAAAAAGGAAAACAACGATTGGACCCGATGCCATATCGGCCCCGGATGCCCGGATTATATCGTCTCACTCTCTGCTTGAACATAGCGATCTTCATCACAACGTTTACCACTTTCACAGACCGCCTCTTGCCTATTCTGCCGATTACCGGGGCGATTTCGGAACCATCACACGTCCCTCCGGATCGGCGGCCTTAAAAGCGAAGGCCCAGCCGCCGTTATTCCAGCCCTTTGTATTGCTCAGTGTCAAGGTCACCAGATTGTCCCCTTTTTTCAGCGGCACAGAAATGGTTTTTTGGCCAAAGTGCGTATGCGACCCCAGGTCCATCGGTTTTTCATCATTCATCTGCACGACCAAATGATCGTCCCAGGCCACACGAACCGTCGCGTCCATGGCTCGATCGGCGGTCAATATCGCCTGAGCTACAGAAACCTTGTCGTTATAATGGGTTCCGACTCCGAATTTATGCGGCCGCCAGAGATGATTGAAGTCAAGGAAGCCGTGATATGCCTTGCGCTCCGCCACCCACTGTCCCTGGTCGAGAGTTTCGTTTAAAAGAGTTCCGTGAAGGGCGTTCTGAATTCCGCGGCCGTCTTTGTTCTCAAAGGGGCCTGCGACTTTCCAACTCCCTGAAAACGGCAGTTCCGTCAACGTTTCTTCTCGTTTAACACGCGAGCCCGGAAGCAATTGCGAAAATTTAGGCAATTTGATTCCGGTCCTGACCGGACCTTCCTGGTACCAATAAACCATCGAACTGATATCATTTTGCATACAGCCAAAACGCATGTGCAGCGAGTCATGCCACTGAATCGTATCCTTCACAAAGAAACGATAACCCACGATCCGCTGCGCCGGTCGTGCCTCCCCGGTATCCTCATGAACATAATAAGGCATGGACGCATACAGATGGGAAGCCGGGTCAAAAACGGCGCCCCCATAAGCCGTGCCGAAGGTATCCTCGCCTCCAAGCCCGCGAATGTGCATCGGATACTTCCCCAGTCCGTCGAGGTAAAGATTCTCTGCCCCGCCGTGGCTCCAGCGATCCTCGTTGTCCACCAGGCGCACCCCGTAAACAAAACCGATCAACTGGCCGGGACTGTCCACATCCAGCATAAAAAATTCCTCCCCGTATCGCTGCGTTGGATTTTCACGCCGCCAGGCCCCGCAAAAACGCCGCTTTTCCTTCATTTCCTGATCCGGGTAACGATGCCAATTGACCTGGGACACAAACAGAACCGGGTCGTCTCCGGTTTCCACTTCGATCCTCGCGTTTCGCGCAAAAGGCATCTGAAAATAACTGTTGTATCCATTCCAGGGCAGTACGGATAAGAATTCCGTATTAATCGGATAGCAGTCCGCCCCATGCATCAGGCCGAAGAAATCCCCCAGCGGCGCTTCGACATGAGGCGTTTTCGAATCGTCAAAGTAAATGCGGATCACTATTTTTCGATTGGGCATGATTAACCTGGGCCGACCGCCGATGGAACCAAATCGAGGATGGGTTAAATTGGGTCGATCCAGCACCACCCAGAGATGCTGAATACAACCCGGTCCCTCCAGATCGGCCGCGATATACTTGGACTTGGGGGCGATTGAAGTGACCGGACTGAGGACTCGGTCCGAGACGGCAAACTCCGGCAGATCCAAATCAAACGGCCCTGTCTTCGCCGCGGTCGTGCCGGTCAGCAGCCAAACAGTCATGCATAAGCCAATCGATGTCATTCTCGTCATTTTGATTCTCCTGATAAAAATTGCGGTTTCATTCCCATGCAATGAATTTTCCTATTGGGGAGATCTTGGAATCAGAAGATGGCCCAACGGGTCGGTGGCCTTAAACGCAAAGGCCCAGCCGCCGAAACTATGCCTGATTCCTCGATTGCTCAGGATCAGGGTGATAAGATTGTCTCCCTTTTTTAACGGAACCTGCACATTTTTCTTTCTAAATAGAGTCTGCGTTCCCATATCTATCGGGGGATCGCTGTTAACCTGCATTACCAACTGATCATCCCAGGCGATTTGCAGGGACGCCGTCATTGCCTGTTCCACGGTCAAGATCGCCTGGGCCGCGGCGGCTTTGTCGTTATAGTGCACCGCGACACCGCGCCGGCGAGGCCGCCACAGGTGGTTGAAATCAATAAAGCCATGATACGCTTTGCGGTGTGCAATCCACTTGACCGGCCCGGAATCGTTTGCCGGCAGAGCGCCGTCCATCGCTTTTTGAATGGCCGCATTATGTTGATTCTCAAAGGGTCCGCCCACCTTCCAGCTCCCGGAATCCGGAAGCTCGGTCATCGTTTCTACACGCTTTACCCGCGTACCGGGAAGCCACTGAGAGGGCTTCGGCAATGTAACGCCGGTACGAACAGGACCTTCCTGATACCAATAGACCATCGAAGCGATATCATTTTGCATACAGCCAAAACGCATGTGCAAAGAGTCATGCCATTGAATCCTGTCTTTAACAAAAAATCGGTAGCCGACCAGTCGCTGGGCAGGACGGGCCTGCCCGATATCCTCATGAATATAGTAAGGCATCGAGGCATAGAAATGCGTTGTCGGATCGTATACCGCACCGCCATAAGTGGTCCCAAATGTATCTTCCCCCCCAACCCCGCGAATATAGGCCGGGTCGCGTCCCAGTCCGTCGATATAAAGATTTTCTGCGCCGCCATGACTCCAGCGATCCTCGCTGTCTGATAAACGTACCCCATAAACAAAGCCAATCAACTGCCCAGGGCCTGAGACATCCAGCATAAAATAATCTTCCCCATAGCTCGCACACGGATTTTCACGCCGCCAGGCACCGCAAAAACGCCGTTTTTCCTGCATTTCCTGCCCCGGATAACGATGCCAGTCAAGGAGCATGGAAAATCCAACATCCTCGTCCCCTGCTTCCATCTCAATTCTTACACATTTGGCAAACGGCATCTGAAAATAGCTGTTCAGCGCATTCCAGGGCTGTACCGACAGGAACTCGGTATTGATTTCATAATAGTCCATGCCGTGCATCAAACCGAAAAAATCGCCTATCGGCGCCTCCACATGAGGGGTTTGTGAATCATCAAAAATAATCCGCATAATCAGTTTGCGATTCGGAAGATCGGCTCTGACGCGGCCGGGAACTTTCCCAAATCGCGGATGAATTAGTTTCGATTTATCCATCACCATCCAGATGTGGTGAATGCATCCCGGACCCTCTAACTCAGCCGCAACAGAGCGGGTGTGCGCCTTGACTGTGCTGCCGTTAAAGAAGCGATCCGACACCGCATACTCAGGCAGTTTCAGGTGAAACGGACCGACATCTCCCAAAATCAGGCCCGCCGCCGTCACAAAGAAAAGCAACGAGAAGCCGATCGTTTTATCCATCTTTCTTTCCTTCCCGGGTGATCGCCCGCTTTGACTTGGCTTGAAGATCTTTGACAAATCCTGGCGGTCACATAAACGTTCCGAATTTCTTCCGATACTGAAGCAGACTCATCCCTTTTTCCCGCTTGAAATAGCGGGCGACATTGCGGTAACTCGTAAATCGGCAGTCGGCGGTAATTTGCGAAATCGGCATCTTTGTCTCCACAAGTTGCTGAGCAATATGGTCCACTCGAACGCGCCGCAGTTCTTCGTTGACTGAGCGGCCGAGGGTTCTCTTAAACCGCTCATACAAGACACGCCGGCTGACGGAGGTGGCATTCACCACATCGTCCAACTGAATGGGTTTTTCAAAATTTTTTTTGATATATTCAATGGCTTTTCGAACTTCGGGATCCTCCACGGAAAGCAAATTGGTTGACTGGCGGACAACAATCCCCATCGGCTGAATCTGAATCATAGAGGAAAGGGGCGGCCGGCCCGACATAAGGCGATCCAGCCCTTCAGCGGCCTCATAACCGGCCTGCTCCGTATTCATTGCGACACTCGACATCGGCGGCGAGGTCAAGCCGCAAATCCATTCATCGTTATCCACACCCAGAACCCCCACTTCCGAAGGAACTCGATAGCCGGCCATGTGACAGGCATCCAGGACATATTGACCGCATTCATCCTGTCCGGCTATGATTCCCACCGGCTTGGGCAGGCTGCGAAGCCACTGGCTCAGTTGCTCGATTTTCGTCCGGGAGGATCGTCTGGCAGAAGATTTAGACAGCAAATACACATCGGTTAACTGATTCCGGAAACAGCGGACCAATTCATGCCCCCACAAAAGCTCTTCAAAACTGCAGAAGGCAACGTGTTGGATTCCCAAACTCTTGAGATATTGCAGCCCCATCCGGCCGATGGCCTTGGCGTCATAAACAAGATTGCAGGTACCCGGAATCAATTCCCGGTCTCCTTTTACGACCGCCGGAATTCCGGCCGGGATCATTTGCCGGGCCGCTTTGGCATGAGGAACCTGGGCGATGATTCCGTCCGCCGGCCATTGCAGAACGCCATCGAGCCGTTTCGGAACATCCGGCCGTTCACGATGAAGAGTCCAGCGGGTTTGGTGGGTTGCATAATGAACAATTCCCTTGATCAGCAACTGACCGAAGACACTGGAACTGTCGATTCTCAATACCACATTTTTGCAAGACAGTGATTTCATGGCAACAGCCGTTTTCGGCTATTCATTTCGATTGAGCATCCGCAGAAAGATCCGTGTTTGACCAGATGGTTAATCCGGTCAGATTCCGGGAACTCTTCCGTCTAAACAGGAGGGCAAACAAATACGCGAATAAAAAGATAAACAGATTCGAAAACACGATAATCATAAAATCATCGGGCAGCCGGGAAGCCACGGCAGGCATCACCGCCATCCCAATCGGGCTTTTCGCAAAAACCCAGAAACAGACGGCCGCGACGGTGATAATCGTAGCGGTCAGGGCCGATATATTATCGACCCGCTTGGTCAGAAATCCCAGCATGAACAGGCCCAGCAGCCCTCCGCTTAGAATGCTGATAAAATACTGCTGGATATCCACCAGCGTGGTGGTGCGGGTCCAGTGGATGACCAGCGCAATAAGAAAACTGACAAACACAAACAGGAAGGTCGCCCATCGGCCGGCAACCAGGTAGTGGCTTTCCTCCCGGTCTTGTCTCCACAGTCTCCGGTAAAAATCGTTGGTCAGCGTCTGCGCAGTGGCGCTGACGATCGAACTGAGCGTGGACATCGCCGATGCGCCCAGGCCGGCGATGATCAGGCCGGAAATCCCGACCGGTATTCGCGTCAGGATAAAATAGGGAAGCACCTGCTCCGGGGCCATCTCCTGCAGCGGTTCGGCGGGGAATACCTTGTAAAAAACATACAGCGCCGTGCCCAGAAATGTAAAATAGACCCAGACAGGAATGATCGTGAACGCCGCCGTGAGAATACTTCCCCTCGCTTTTTTTACAGAAGGGGTCGCCATATACCGCTGGACGGCCTGCTGATCCGTACACATCAATTGGACATACCAGAACAGGTGATTGAGCATCATCACCCAGAATGTCTTTTCATAGAGCGAAAAAGACAGGCTGCCGATCGCCATTTTACCGTCGGCCTTGGCAACCCGAAAAATCTCCGAAAGACCGCCGGGCAGCAGAGAAAGAATAATGGGCAGGCAAATCAATCCGCCGATCATAAGCAAGACCCCCTGGACAAAATCCGCCCACAGAATCGCCTTCAGTCCGCCCGTAATACTATAGAAGCCCACAATCACGCTGACAATAAGAATAAACAGCGGAATCGGCAACCCGGTCATCGTTTGGAACGGAAGACTCACCGCATACAAAACGATTCCCGCACGAAGGGTCTGAAACAAGATAAACCCCCCGCCTGCATACACTCGGGCCCACAGGCCAAACCGCATTTCAAGATACTGATACGCCGAGTTCACGTGTCCTTTTCTGAAAAAAGGCATAAACAGAGTCACCGCCAGGACCGAGGCAACGATCCAGGTAAAATGGGTCGGCATGTACCTCCAGTTCTCCTTGTAGGTAAATCCCGGCGTAGCCAGAAACGTCATGGAACTGACAATGGTAGCCATTAAAGAAAAACCCACCAGCCAGCCGGGCATACTTCCATCCGCCAGAAAATAACCTGCTGAGGAACGGGTTTTCCTTGAAAAAAACGGCCCAAACACAAGGGGGGCTGCGAAGGTTATGCCGACGATTATCATATCCGGCCATTTCAAGATAGTTCCGCCCATACGGTATCCCTTACAAATCCGTTTCCCGTTTCGGGGTTTCTATTTTTTATCCGGAAGAACGTTCCGTCGCCGTATCTCGTCGGCTGTACTGGATAACTTCCTGATACGCCTTGTGCGATGCCTGTTGCAGAAATACAATATCCGCGCCGACCGCAAGAAAGGTAAAGCCGTCATTCAGGGCCTGCTGAATATTCTCAGGAGTGGGAAGGACCACATGAAGCCCCGCAGATTTCCGGGCCTTTGTACATGCCCTCAGCACTTTCCGGCACCCCTCCCGCACAATCGAATCACAGGTTTTACCGGGAATGCCATGCGAACCGCTCAAATCATAGGGGCCGATAAAGACCCCGTCAATCCCCTCCACATGGACGATCTCATCGATATGATCAACGGCCTCTTTGCTTTCGATCATCACCACAACGGCGATATCCTGATTGGCCTGACGGGCATAGCTGTCAAAATCCAATCCGTAATTATTCCCACGGCAGAAAGAAAATCCCCGGATCCCTTCCGGCGGGAATCTGGCGGCGGCAACCGCACGTTCTGCTTCTTCGGCGGTTCCAACCAGCGGCACAATAATCCCCCTGGCCCCCGCATCCAGAACCTGTCGGATCGCCAGGGCATCATTTTCACGCACCCGCACAAACGGCTCCGGGCCGCGGCCGTAGAGTCCCCGGGCAATGTCGGCAAAGCCGGCCACATCAATATCCGTGTGTTCGCAATCCGCCGCAATCCAGTCAAATCCGCAGTTCCCCGTGATCTCTGCGATGACCGGATGATTAATCTGGATCCAGGTGCCCAGGGTAAGTTTCCGATCCAATAATGCCTGCCTGACCTGATTCATAAAAACCTCATGGAATATTATCGTGCGATTTCTCTTGACGTGCCGACCCGTTTAAAATAGTCGTGAGCAGACCACTGAGGACCGAGATCACTAACCGTCTTCTGCACCACCACGCTCATCCGGTTGCCGAGATTCAGACCGTTTTGGACCCGCTGACGCAGCGGAGTCTTGTCAGCAAGCCGGCCCTCCGGCGTGACCCCGATAAAGCCGCCGAGAATCCCGGCCGAGCAACTGTCTCCGGCCCCGAAACGGTCCAGCACCACATAATTGAACCGGTCACTCGTGATAAAGTCTTGCCCCTCCAGAAGGGCCACTGAGGTCCACTCCCCGGTTTCATTCGTGATCCGCTTGCGAACCGTCATGATGAGAATCGGAACCTTGCCCCCGAATGCCTCGTAAAGCCCCTTCGTGATCTGTTCGCAACAACTGACAAGCGTCTCCATGGGCTTATCGTCTTCAAATCCCCTGTCGACGCCAAAAACCACCCTCGCATCCGTCTCCGTAATAA
>JAHDQI010000360.1 GCA_018433925.1 Phycisphaerae bacterium
GCGGATCCCGCAGGAAAAAAACCATGCGGGAATCGGGAAAACAAGCGATCAGGTCTTCGAGGAGGAAAATAAGACCCGGTTCCTTAATCAACGGTTTCGAAAAAACCCATTTATTGTCGGCGATAAAACAGGGGAAGGAAAGCGTCTTGTTTAACAGGGCCTGCTCGGCGGGGTACGGTATCCGACAGAATATATCTATAATAGTTGGTTTTCCTGTTGCTTTTGCCAAAAGGGCCGTCATTGCGGTAGACCCGGTTTTTTGGTTGCCAAATAAAAAAACAGGATCCTTGTGAATCCTCGATGGCAGGTTGCGGATTTTCCACAGACTGGTTTTCCATTTCTTTCGAAGGATTCTCAAATATTTATTGCTATCGCTTGCAGGCATACAAAAAGAAAACAATTCTATAAAAGACCGATAAGCTCTTTAATCGAATTTTTCCAAGAAACCCTGTGTTCTCTCGAAAATCGGATATATGAAATTTAATTGACGATTCTTTTGGGCCGATTTACTATCATATCTTTTATGTACGAAAACGAAACAGTTAAATTAAAATTACTCAGGACAGAATGAAAAAAAACATTTTGATCACAGGCGGGGCCGGTTTTATCGGAAGTCATCTGGTTCAGCGGCTGCTGGAAGAAGGGGAGAGGGTCATTATTTTAGATAATTTTCATACCGGAACAAAAGACAATCTTCTTTCTTTTGTGCATTCTGACGATTTGGAGGTAATTCGGCATGATGTCACGGAACCGTTTCGAATTGAAGCCGACCAGATTTATAATCTGGCCTGCCCGGCCAGCCCGATCCATTACCAACGCTCGCCTATTCGGACAGTAGAAACCTGTGTGCTGGGACCCATTAACTGCCTGGCCCTTGCCCGGGATATTCATGCCCGCGTTTTACAGGCTTCCACCAGTGAGGTATATGGAAATCCCGATGTACATCCACAGCCCGAGTCTTATTGGGGTAATGTAAATCCGATTGGTCCCCGCAGTTGTTATGATGAGGGCAAGCGGGTTGCAGAAACCCTGTTTTTCGATTTTTACAGAGAGACGGGTACGGAAATCCGGGTGGCACGAATTTTCAATACGTACGGGCCGCGTATGTCACACGGGGACGGCCGGGTGATCAGCAATTTTATTCTTCAGGCCCTTCGCAACGAGCCGATCACAATTTATGGGGAGGGATCCCAGACCCGTTCTTTTTGTTATGTGATCGATTTGGTGGATGGATTGATTCGTTTGATGAACCAGGAAGAAGTCATCGGTCCGATCAATTTAGGCTGTCCTGATGAGCGAACGATTCTGGAACTTGCTCAACTGATTATTGAACTGTCCGGTTCCCAATCCACGCTTGAGTTTAAATCGCTTCCGGCGGATGATCCGGTTCGTAGGAAACCGGATATTTCATTGGCCCAGAAAACGCTTCAATGGACCCCGACGATCTCCCTCGAAGAGGGTCTGGAAAAAACGATTGCCTATTTTCGTCCGATCGCCCACAAATACCCGCCTCCTGAAAAGATCCCGAAATAGGCGTGTCCTGTGATCCCCCTCCGGCAGGCCGGATTCAGAGTATGGCGATAAGACGCCTCTTAAGTAAGACGAGAACGAATGTCTTCCACAAAAACAAAAAGAGCCAAAGTAGCCGTTGTTGTCAGTACCTTTCCCGAACTGACTGAAACCTTTATTTTACATCAGATTACAGGTTTGCTGGACAGCGGCTATGATATAGATATTGTTGCCAACAAGCCGCCCAGGATAACCCAGCAGCATCAGATTATTGAAAAATACGGACTCTTACAGAAGACTCACTATCGTTTATTTGATGTTCCCGGAATCAAATGGGTCTGTCGTCTGAAGGCGTTTTTTTTTCTTGTTGGGATGTTTTTGTTCCGTCCCTGTTCTACTTTCTGTTTTTTTAAATCCATAGTTCACCGGCCGGGCGGTTTTTGTTATTCTCTTTTTTTTCTGGGCTTACGGATTCTGTATAAAAAATACGACATCATCCACTGTCATTTTGGTCAAAATGCGCTGCCTTTTGTTGAATTGCTTAAGTTGGGTTTGTCTTTTCGTCTTTTGACTTCTTTTCACGGCCATGACGCACACAGCTATGTGTTATCCGCCGGGGAATCCGTGTATCATGAATTGTTTCAGCGAGGGCAGCATTTTACTGCAAACACACAGTTTACCAAAGAAAAACTGATCCGATTGGGATGTCCCGAAGGCCGTATTCTGATTTTGCCGGAAAGTTTCATCTGCAAGGATTTTATTAAAAAACATACCGCTCTGCCCCGCCAGGATGCCGTAATCTTATTAAGTGTCGGCCGCCTGGTAGAAAAAAAAGGATATGAATACTCACTGCGTGCTGTTGCCCGCACTTATCAACACTATAAAAATATTCAATATTGGATTGTCGGAGACGGCCCTCTTTTCTCGGAACTCCGTGCTTTGACTTCCCAGTTGCAACTGGAACACGTGGTGATTTTTCAGGGTCCTAAAGTGCAGGAAGAGATCGTAGGGCTTTATCATGCAGCAGATATCTTTATGCTCCCCAGTGTAACCGCCTCGAATGGGGACATGGAGGGGCAGGCGCTGGTTCTCCAGGAGGCCCAAGCCGCAGAACTTCCTGTGCTTTCCACCCGGCACAATGGAATTCCGGATGGGGTTTTAGAGGGGAAATCCGGATTTCTGGTTCCCGAAAGAGACGATGCCGCCCTGGCAGAGAAAATCATTTATCTTATCGAACATCCGGACGAGCGGAGAAAAATGGGACTTTGCGGAAAAGACTATGTCATCCATAAATACGATACAAGAATCGTAACTCAACAACTGATCCGGCTCTATGAGCAATTGGTGACAAATACCAAGGCGGATTGCAATGAAGGCAAAGTGAGTTGAAGCAGGCGTTTTCAGTCAGTGTTATTATTCCGGCCTATAATGCGGAGGCGTTTTTGGGCCGCGCTGTGGACAGTGTGCTGGCGCAAACCCGCCGACCGGACGAATTGATTGTGGTGGATGACGGATCGACCGACGGCACGCGCGGCCTTGTTCAGCAGTACGGCGAGAGGATTACCTATATTCATCAGGAAAAAGGCGGGGCCGCCCAGGCCCGCAATACCGGGATTGCCGCCGCCGGCAGCGAATGGATCGCGTTTCTGGACGCCGATGATAGGTACCCTGCCGACAAACTGGAACGGCAGATTGAACTGCTTGCCGGCAATCCGGATCTGGTCTGGTGTTATGGAAATTATACGGTTTGCCCATTTGAAACCCGGCCACATCGGCTGTCTCATGATCCGGTCCGGGCGGCAGCGCTCCTGTCCGGAAAGGCGTATTTTGAAGATTACCTGCATGCCTTTTCGGCCGGATTCCCGAGCCATACGAATACCTTGCTGATCCGGCGCGACATCCTTTATGAAATCGGCCTTTTTGATCCGTCTCTTCCGTGGGGACAGGATATTGACCTTAGCTTTCGGGTGGCCTATTGGTATCCCAAAGTCGGTTATCTCCCGGAATCCCTGGCTTTCTATCACTTCAAACAGCCGGGCAGTATCACCGATACTCACTGGCAGAATGTGTCGCTTCGCAGTGACTTTATAAAACGGCACCTGGCTTTGTCCCGCGACTCCAATCGCCAGGAGGCCTTTGCTCCCTGCTGCAGGCGGTTATTGGAACGATGGATCCGACAATTGTTTGCCGGGGATTCATGCAAAGAACTTTGGGAAATGGTTTGCCTGTTTTCGACGTTTGTCCCATTTCGGCTGAGAATAGAAACCTGGATTCGCTGCAAGGGACCCCGTTTTCTGGTCCGCTGGATCGAGCGGTACTTTCAGATCAAAAATCGCTGCAGGAAACCGGCCGGCGGCCCCCCCGAGATTTCTGTATGACAACGGCAAAGAAAAAGCTGCGGATTGCCTTTTTGGTTCGTTTCTTCCCCGGGCTGACAGAGACGTTTATATTGACTCAAATCGTGGATCTTTTAAAAAAGGGGCACGAGATACAAATCGTTGCCATGCCCACTCCGCCCAGCCCTGTGATTCATGGGGATATTCACCGTTATCGTCTGTTGGACCGAACTTGCTATATCGCAAAAATGCCTCCCGGCAAATGGAAGAGAAGAATCGATACGGCCGGGCGGATTCTGTTTCATGCTGTTCGGCACCCTGTCGATTTATTTCGCCTGCTTGGCGCCCACTTAGGCGCCTCTTCCGGGTTTGATTATGAATCCTTTTATTATGGTTTATCCTTTCTTGGGAAACGATTTGATATTCTCCATGCTCACTTCGGATACTCCGGAAAGGCGGCGGCCATGTTGAAAAAGGCCGGAATGGCCCAACGGATTATCACCACCTTTCACGGTTCGGATGTGAATCGATACCCGAAAATACATGGCCGAACGGTTTATGACAATCTTTTCCGGGCAGGCGATTTATTCACCGTCAATACGGCTTTTACCGGCAGGCGATTGCAGGACCTGGGATGTCATCCTGAAAAAATACAGATTTTACCGGTGGGCCTGGACCTCCATTCCTTTTCATTTAGAGAACGCACTTTTCCTGAGGACGGCCGGCTTCGTATTCTGACCGTGGGAAGATTGGTGGAGAAAAAAGGGCACCGGTATATGATTGAGGCCCTGTCTAAGATTGTCCCACATTATCCGAACCTTCAGTATCTTATCGCCGGAGACGGAGAATTGAATTTGTATCTTCGAGACCTCGCACGGGAGATGAATCTTGAGAAACAGGTTCACTTTCTGGGCCCGCTGTCTGCTGAACAGGTTCGCAGGGTCTACGATCAGGCCCACTTGTTTGTTCTTCCCAGTGTGACCTCGGCCGATGGAGACATGGAAGGCCAGGGGCTGGTCCTGCAGGAAGCCCAGGCGGCGGGATTGCCGGTTGTTTCAACGCTTCATAACGGGATTCCCGAAGGTGTTCTCGATGGACGGTCAGGCCTTTTGGTGCCGGAAAAAGACAGCGGCGCACTGGCCCAGGCCTTGTTTTATTTACTTGAGCATCCCGAGACGTGGGCGGCCATGGGGCGCTGTGGACATCAATGGGCGGCGGAAAGATATGACATCGAACAATTGAATCAGAAACTGGAAGATTTTTATATGCAAGTGCTGGAGCTGAAATAAAAAACGGCCCTTTCAGATGAAAGGGCCGTTGGGTACTCAAAACAAACAATTAATTACCGCACTTCATTGTGAGGAGCCGCAGCAACGAAGTCATTGACCAGGAAAGAATCATCCGGGCTCAACGGAGCTTCGTTGTTATTCAGTGCCCGAGTGGGTCTTCCGGCCCCCGGCATATTGCCGCGTCTCCAATGGTATGGATTTGTTGATCCCGCCACTATATACGGGGTATAGATATTGTCATTCTTAATCCCCACATCAGAGGTTTTCTCAAAAGAAGCATGTCCATCGGCGAACATTACGTTCTGACCTTCCCGCTCATGGGCGTACGCATTGGCCACCATGAGGTTCTGTCGTTCGGTAGTATTTGTTGGGGGAGTCCATGTAGTATCCCAGTAGCCGCCGATACGAGCGACTTTGTCTGAAGTGTACCCTGTCAGCGTATCTTCGTAATTGGGAATTTTCGGATCATACCAGGGATTCTTGTCAGCCATTACAGCGAAGGCAGCCGAGCGGGTATCATCCGCCCGATTGCGGCCGGCCTGACCGGTTGTGCCGCCCATATAGGGCTGATGATAGGCGTAGCTGACACACTTTCGTGGCCCTTCGGCATCCCATCGGCCGGAGCTATCTGCATCATAACGTCCAAAGTCCCAGAGCTCCACAATATCCAGATTGTCCGGGTTTTTTCCGGAAAACTCGGTTTGGTCGCTGGCCGGGCAGATAAACGATTTGGGGCTGACATCCGCCAGGCGAACCAGCAGGTACAAACTGGCACCTACGGTAATATCCTGACCGGCACCGAAATTCAAGGTTGTATTGAACAAATTCGGTGTCCAATCCCCCCAGTTGTTTGCCGCTCCCTGGCCCTGGCAGACATACTGGCCGTCAAAATCGTTGGCGTAGACCGTCTGGGCGTTGCCAAAGCCCTTCAGGTTGGTCCCGCAGACCACCCGCTGGGCGATCTTCTTGACCTTGTTGAGAGCCGGCATGAGGATGGCAAGCAGCATCGCAATGATGGCGATTACCACCAGCAGCTCAATGAGGGTAAAACCTTTCTTTTTCATCTTTTTTCTCCTAAACATTTCCAAGATCTGCTCTACAGGCGCATTCCGGCAGTCCGCTACAATAAGTGCAGTGTTTCCCCAACGCAGGGAGATTTTTCAGTTTTCTGTGAGCATATCTTACCGATTTTAACAAATACCGGATTGCGCACATAGTAAATTACTCTTTTTTACTGTCGTTAATCAATGCACCTTCGTTTTGAGGAGTCAATCCCGCTGCTCGGGGGCGTGAAGAAAGGAGGCGTTAAATAAATGGTTTATTAAAAAATAATGGCTTTTCCTATTATTCCTTTCTACCGTCCCATTTATTCCAAATCACAGTATATCCGTACAAATACCTATCTGTCAAGAAAAAATTTTTATTTTTAATTTAAAATAAAAGGTAAATCCAGACCAATAATATTTCGATATCAATCTTGACTCCGAAAAAAGCCGGATATTGACAAATAGGCCGTGAAAAACTATAAAAGATTCTGAGAAAATTTGATGAGGAAACGAATGCTTCAAGAGGGTTTTTCGGTTGTGATACCGGTTTTTAACAGCAAGGGGAGTCTGGCTCTCCTGGTGGAGCGGATTTGCACTGTTCTGAAGACCCTTGAAAAACCCTATGAGATCATCCTCATTAATGATGGCAGCCGGGATGCCAGTTGGCCGGCTATTGTAGACTTGGCGGATCGAATACCCGTTATACAAGCCGTCAATCTTATGCGAAATTATGGACAGCATAATGCCTTGTTGGCAGGAACCCGACTGGCCCAGTATAAGATTACAATCACATTGGATGATGATTTGCAACATCCTCCTGAAGAGATCCCCAAACTGATTTCAAGAATAAGAGAAGGATACGATGTGGTGTATGGATCTCCACGGGAGCAGAAACACAGTATCTCCAGAAATCTGGCCTCTCGTATCACACGATTAGCCCTGATGTCCGTTATGAACACCAAGATTGCCCGCAGAGTCAGCGCGTTTCGGGCGTTTCGAACTCAACTGAGGGCAGCCTTTGCCGATTATAATGCCCCACGGCCGTCCCTCGATGTCCTGCTTTCATGGGCCACCAACAAATTTTCCTATTTGGAAGTACGACATGAAGAGCGAAAAGAAGGTAAATCCCAATATACGTTTTTAAAACTTTTCAATCATGCCATTGCGATGGCGACCGGGTACAGCACCATGCCCCTGCGCCTGGCCAGTCTGATCGGATTTGGGTTTACTCTTTTTGGGATTTTAATTCTCGGTTATGTTCTCATTCAATATTTGCTTCATGGTTCGCCAGTAGCCGGATTTCCGTTCCTTGCTTCCACCATTGCGATTTTCTCCGGAGTTCAACTGTTTGCGCTGGGCATTATTGGCGAATACCTGGCACAAATGTATACACGATTGATGGATAAGCCCGCCTATGTAATTCAGGAAATCAGGAATTCAGCCGACCGTCAAACCGCTCTTTCGGAAAAGCCCGCTATAAAACTGAAGCCAGAAGAAGGAAAGGGAAGCAGCATCGAATGAAGGGCCATGTGAACCATCAAATCCCGCCACCGGAGTTGCTGGCCAGGTGGAATCTGCCTCCTCTGGACTATTTTGCGCAAAAACTGTCCTGTGATTTGACGGGCTACCGAATGACCATGATCCGCGAGGCCATTGAAAAACACAATGGGTTTACGGTAGGTGTACGAAGCGGCCGACATGCGAAGGGATTTGCGGTTTTCTGTGATCTTCCCTGGGATTCATCTTATTTTCAAAAGCGCATGGGCGTTCTCCGATACCTGATTCTTCTTGAAAAAGGCCCTGCGGCCGAACAAACAGCCCAGTGTCTTCTTGAGCAGGGACTTACTCTGGCTCGAAGCAGGAAGTGGGATTTTGTCTTGTGCCAATGTGATTCGAGAAAAATGGAAGTGATTCATGCCCTGGAAACCCAGGGCTTCTTTATGATGGACACCTTACTGGAGTTTGTGTTTGATTATAAGGAAACACCGCTTACAGATATTCCGGTTCCCGCGCCGCTGCCTGGTTTTTTAATACGGCCGGCCGTGGAAGCCGATCGTGAAGCTTTGATACAATTGTCAAAGAGAGCATTTGGTCAGCATTTCGGCCGATTTCATGCGGATGCCCGAATTCCGGCACACCAGGCCACGGGTATTTATGAAAAATGGCTGGCCTCCGCCTGTGACGGCTGGGCAGACTGGATTGTGGTTGCCGAAGAAAAAGGGAAACTTGCGGGGTTTTCTGTCTGGAAGAAACCTTCCCCGGAAGAAGCCGATCAGGGAATCCCGCTGGGCCATTACAGCATCGGCGCTGTCAGCCCCGAATATCAAAAACAGGGTTTATTCAGCGTGCTGACGTATGAAGGAATGAAAATCCTGAAAGGACATTGTCGTTTTATCGAAGGCCCTACCCATCTTAATAATATAGGAGTACAAAGAGGATATGGTTCATTGGGCTGGAAAGTTTTCGGCGGTCGACATGCTTTTCATAAATGGCTTACTTAAGCAAGGACATCAAAAAGACATGCAAAAGAATCCGATTAAGATTCCTTTTAACAAGCCCTGTTTTGAGGGTAAAGAGCTGGTTTATATCGCCCAGGCGATCCAAAATGGCCTGATATCCGGAGACGGCGATTTTACAAAAAAATGCCATGCCTATCTGGAACAAAAACTGGGAACAGCCAGAGCCTTTTTGACAACCTCCTGTACCCATGCGCTGGAGATGGCGGCGATTCTGCTGGATCTCAAAGAAGGGGATGAAGTGATTGTTCCCTCTTTTACCTTTGTATCCACCGCGAATGCTTTTGTGATACACGGCGGCCGTCTGGTTTTTGCAGATATTCGGCCAGACACTTTGAATCTGGATGAGGCGAAGCTGGAAAGTCTGATAACCCCCAAAACAAGGGCGGTGGTGCCGGTTCATTACGCCGGGATCGGATGCGAAATGGATTCTATCCTTAAAATCGCTGAGTCCCGCGGCCTCCTTGTCGTTGAAGATAATGCCCATGGTCTGTTTGGGAAATACAGGGGTCGATTTCTCGGTAGTTTCGGGGCGATGGCAACGCTGAGTTTCCACGAGACCAAAAATATTACCTGTGGAGAAGGGGGGGCGCTGTTGATTAATGATCCGCAGTATATTGAACGGGCGGAGATTATCCGCGAAAAAGGGACCAATCGCAGCCAGCTCTTCCGCGGGGAAGTGGACAAGTACACCTGGGTGGATATCGGGTCCAGCTATCTTCCTTCTGATATGCTGGCGGCATTCCTGTATGCCCAGCTCGAATCTGCCGATCATATTCAAGAACACCGGCGTTGCGTCTGGGACCGGTATTTTTCCGGTTTGCAGGACTGGGCCAGATCCTTCCATGTCCGGCTTCCTCGGGTCCCTGAGTATTGCCAAAATCCCTATCATATGTTTTATCTGATCATGCCAACTGCTCAAGACCGTGACAAGATGATTGGTTACTTAAAAGAGCGAGGTCTTTATGCCGTCTTCCACTATCTTCCGCTTCATCAGTCCCGGATGGGGAAAATGGCTGCGGCAAGGATAGCGGCATGCCCTGTGACTGACGATATGAGCCGGCGGCTGGTTCGACTGCCGTTTTATAATTCGCTGACAGAAGACGAGCAGCAGAAAGTAATCGGTGCAATTCTCGATTTTTACGGGTAAAGAGTAAAACAGAATGATGAAACAAAAAAAGATGTGCTCTGCCGGAGACGATGATTGATGGATCTTATTCAACAGGAGAAACAAAAAGTCCGACTACGATACGGAAATTGTTTTTTTATAGGCGTACTCTTTTATGCGGCTTTTGTCCGTATCATCGGACTTGATTTCGGGCTTCCCTTTTTATATGCCTACGATGAGCGTCTTCTTGTCAACGGGGCCATCCATGTGATCGAAAATCAAAGTTTAAACCCGCCCTGGTTGGGGTGGCCCGGCTGCATTCTCATGTATCTACTGGCTCTTGTTTATGCCTGTGTGGTCTTGGTTTATTTCCTGTTCCTGCTGCTGCAGGGAACCGTGTCTTCCTGGAGTGAATTTATCGCACAAGTCGGAAAAGACTGGGATTTTAATCCCGTTGTCTTTTACTACTCGGGCAGGTGGGTCATGCTGCTGTTCGGCCTGGCCACAATCGCGGCCGTGTATTGGTTTATTAAAAAACGGTATGGGGGTAAAACTGCGCTCCTTGCGTCCGCTGCAATGGCTGTTTTCCCGCTACATATATACCATTGTCGGCTGATTCGGCCGGATATCCCATCCGCTTTTTTTATTTTTCTGAGTCTGGCCTTTTTAGTCCGGTTTCAGGAACGATCTTCATTTAAGGATTTTCTTCTGGCGTGTATCCTGGGCGGCCTGGCTGTTTCCGCAAAATACACCTCGATAGTTGTTGTATTGCCTGTTTTTATTGTTTCTCTCACGAAAGATGCGGAGAAAGAACGACTTTTGGGGGGGCGCTATTTCAGAGATACCGTTCGATTCCGAACCTATTTTTCCCGTGCCTGCCTGATCCTTTTTTTAACTTTTTTTATTTCAACTCCCTATGTTTTTTTAGATTACCAGAAAGCCATTGATCAATTGTTGTTTGAGGCGCAAGGCGATCGAATCGGAGTCGAACGGCTGCCCGGTCTGCAAAACCATCTCTGGTATCTTCAGGCGATGCAGCAGGGAATGGGCGGGTTCTTTTTTTTAATCTTCTCGATCATGGGGGGATTGTTTATTTATCGAGATCGCAAGACGGCCAGGTACTGGATGTTTTTATTCCCGATTTTGTTTTATGTGGTTATCGGTTTTACTCATCTTCGGTGGGATCGCTGGTTAATGCCCATTTTCCCTTTCGCAGCCGGCTTATTTGCGGTTGGTTTTCTTCGCAGCAGGGACTGGCTGGCTGCCCTGCATCCGACAAAGGGCTGGCGGTATTTCATTCTGTCTGC
>JAHDQI010000352.1 GCA_018433925.1 Phycisphaerae bacterium
ACGGATAAGGCGACGATGGAAGTCGAGGCGGTCGATGCCGGTCGGCTTTCGAAGATCGTCGTATTCGAAGGCCAGACGGTGGATGTGAAGGTGCCCGTGGCGTATCTGGCCGAAGACGACGCGGCCGTCGAAGCGTATCTCTCCGCTCTGGCGGCCTCGGGGGCGGCCTCTTCGGCGCCTCAGGCTGCGGCGCAGCCGGCCGCATCGGAATCCGCTTTTCAGAAAACACAAACGGCCGCGGGGCTCAGCGACAGCGGCCGGATAAAGGCCTCCCCGGCCGCCCGAAAGATCGCCGCCCAGCGCGGCATGGATCTGGCGGCCATCCCCGCCGGCTCCGGTCCGGGCGGACGGATTTTGTCGGCGGATGTCGAGGGCGCCAAGGCCCCGGCAGGCGGCGGGATTCGCCGGCCGCTGAGCAAAATGCGGCGGGCCATCGCGGGCAACCTGCTGTATTCCAAGCAGAACGTGCCGCACTTTTACGCCAAAGTGACGATGGATGCCCAGGCGCTGTTTGATGCCTATAAACAGACCAAAGAACAGTTCAAATGCAGCGTCAATGATTTTGTGACGAGGGCCTGTGCGAAGGCCATTCGACAGTACCCGGCCTTTCGCAGCCGGTTTCAGGACAAGGAGATTGTCGAATTTGAGGAGGTCAACATCGGCATTGCCGTCGGCACCGACGAGGGCCTGACCGTGCCGGTTGTGCTCCGGGCAGATACCCTGTCACTCAAAGACCTGGCCGAGAAGACACGGCAGGTGGTCGCCGGTGCCCGCGAAGGCAAACTTGAAGGAATCGGGCAGGGCGTCTTTACCATTACCAATCTCGGCATGTTCGGCGTGGAGGAGTTTTCGGCGATTATCAATCCGCCGGAGTCGGCGATTCTGGCCGTCGGGGCCATCCGCGAAGGCGTCCGGGTCGAAAACGGCCAACTGAAACCGACCCGCCTGATGACGGTCACGCTCAGCAGTGATCACCGCGTCATTGACGGGGTGCTCTCGGCCCAATTTCTGCAAACGCTCAAAGAACAGCTTGAAAATCCGGCGTCATTGCTGGCATAATAACCCTACAAGGATTGAATTATGACAGATCATTTTGATATCGCAGTCATCGGAACCGGTCCCGGGGGATACATCGCCGCCCTGAAGGCCGCTCAACAGGGCGCCAAAACCGCCGTGATTGAAAAGCACCTGCTCGGCGGCACCTGCCTGAATTACGGCTGCATCCCCTCCAAGGCGCTGCTGGCCTCCGCGGAGCGGCTGCATAAAATCAACGGCGCCGCGTCGCTGGGCGTGGAGGTAAACGGCGCCGTCGGCTTTAACTGGCCGGCCATTCAAAAGCGAAAGGACAAGGTGCTGACCAAGCTGCGCGGCGGGGTCAAGGGGCTGTTCGCGGCGCGGAATGTAAAACTGTTTACCGGGCAGGCAGTACTGGACGGCCCCGGCCGGATTCAGGTGGCCGATGACAAAGGACAGCGCCAGGCCCTTACCGCCGGCCGTATCATTCTGGCGACCGGTTCCGTGCCGGCGCGCATCCCCGGCTGGCCGGAGGATCCGGATCTCGTATGCACATCCGATGAGGCCCTGCACTGGCCGCAGCTTCCCAAACGCCTGCTGATCGTCGGAGGCGGCGTCATCGGCTGCGAGTTCGCCTGCATGATGCACGAATACGGCGTTGCCGTCACCGTCGTGGAAATGATGGAGGAGCTGTTGCCCGAGATGGATGCCGACCTCGGCCGGATGCTCAATCAAATCTTTACCCGGCGCGGCATCAAAATCTTTACCGGCGTAAAGGTTGAGGCATTAAACCGGCAGGGGCAGACCGCCGCCGTGGCGCTGTCCAGCGGGCAGACCGTGGAAGCGGACAAGGTGCTCGTGGCCACGGGCCGTCGGCCCGCTACGCGGGAGATCGGGCTGGAGACCATCGGCCTCGAAACCGACCGCGGGTTTGTCCGCGTCAATGATCGCATGGAAACCGCCGCAAGCGGTGTTTACTGCATCGGCGATGCCAACGGCCGCTGCCTGCTGGCCCATGCCGCCAGCGCGCAGGGCGTAGTGGCCGCCGAAAACGCTGCAGGCCATCAGGCAGAATATACCCGGCCGGTGCCGAATGCCGTCTATACCTTTCCGGAGATTGCCTCGGTCGGGATATCCGGCAGGCAGGCCGCCCGGCAGCAGATTCCCGTAACCGTCGGGCACTTTCCCATCGGCTATCTCGGCAAGGCCATGGCCGTCGGCGAAGAGGCCGGGTTTGTCAAGGTCATTGCCGGTCGGCAGGACGATACGCTCCTGGGTGTTCATATCCTCGGCCACAATGCTACGGAGATCATCGAAAGCGCCGCGGCCATGCTCACCCTCAAGGCCAAAGGCCGCGACCTGGCTGAGATGATCTTTGCCCATCCGACCCTCGGCGAAGCGGTCAAGGAAGCCGCCGAGGATCTCTATCAAAGCGCCCTGCACCTGCCGCCGCGAAAGAGGGGGCAGATGGACGCCGAAACCGAAACGGTCTAAGAGCCGATACGATGAGGAAAAACGTGGATCCGCTTGATTTCTTACGACAGCTTGGCGGGGTAGAGCAGATGCAGGCGGCCGCCCGAAAGGGCTTGGTCCCCTCGCCGCGGCCGGCTTTCAATACCCACATTCACCTGCCGCCGAATTTCTCGGCGTTCGAGTCGGTCTCGCAGGCGGTCGAACGGGCCGCCGAGCAGGGCGTAAAGGTCCTTGGCGCCGGCAATTATTATGATTTTACCGTCTATCAGGAGTTTGCCTCCGTGGCCCGGGAAAAGGGCGTTTTTCCGCTGTTCAGTACCGAGATTATCTCCCTCGATCAGGATCTTCAGCGGCGGCGGATTCGCGTCAATGATCCCGGCAATCCCGGCAAAATTTATATCTGCGGCAAGGGCATTTCCCAAATCGCCCCGCCCGGCCGCCGGGCACAGGAAGGGCTGGATACCATTCGGCAAAACGATACGCTGCGAATGCGGCAGATGATCGAAAAACTGACGGCCTGTTTTCAGTCCCGCGGTCTGGCGGTCTGCCTCGACGATGCGGCCGTGATCGAAAGGGTGGTCAAACGCCACCGCTGCGCCCCGGAAAGGGTCACGCTGCAGGAGCGTCACGCGGCCCAGGCCTTTCAGGAGGTCTTCTTTGAAACCACCCCGGCCGACCGGAGGATTGAAAAACTGACGGCCCTTTTTGAGGCGCCCCCCAAATCCGGTCCGGACGATGCCGTCGGCGTTCAGAATGAGATTCGCTCGCATTTGATGAAGGCCGGCAAGCCCTGTTTTGTGCCGGAGACCTTTATCACTCCCGACCAGGCCCGCCAACTGGTCCTGCAGCTTGGCGGCATTCCCTGTTACCCGGTGCTGGCCGACGGGGCCGGCTCAATCTGCGAATATGAAACGCCGGTTGAACAATTGATCGCGGCGCTGAAAGACAGTCAGTATACCCTCGTCGAGTTTATCCCCCTGAGGAATTCGCCCGAAACGCTGGCCGCCTATGCCAAAGCCATTCGGGCGGCCGGGATCCTCGTGACGGTCGGCACCGAACACAACACCCTTGACCTGGCGCCGATGGAACCGGCCTGCCGGAAGGGGGCACAAATCCCGCAGGAATTAAACGAATTGTTCTGGGAAGGCGCCTGCGTGCTGGCGGCCCATCAGTTTTTGGCCGCTCACGGACGAGGCGGCTGGGTGGACCGGACGGGCGCCCTGAACCCGGATTATGCCGACGGCCCCGGCCGAATTGAGGCGTTTGCGAAACTCGGAGCCGCCGTACTCGAAACCTATTTCCAACAGGTCAGCAAGTAAGGATCAGGGAACGCAATGAATCAGCAGAAAATCAATACCGTAGCCCCCGTCCTTCGGATGGTACTGGGCGACGGCCGTTTTTTTCCGATCGTTCGGTTCATCGAGAAACAGCCGCAGCACGGCCTAACGGTCTCGCTGGAGACCGATCCGCCGGAAGAAATGGCCCGCCGGATTCGAAAAGCCCTGCCGGAAGAGAACCTGTCTGCCCGCGTGGTTTGTGTGGAGGCAGTCGGCTGTTTTCAGATCCTTCCGTGGCCGAAGGGGCAGGGAGGCCGCGCGGAAGGCAAGATCGCGGTGGTAACCGGTTCGGCACAGGGCTTTGGGCTGGAAATCGCCCGGGGATTGGCCGCCCAGGGCGCCGCCGTCGTGCTGCTGGATATCAACGAGGCGGGCGTCAAGAAGGCCGCCGAGCAGTTGAACAACCAATACGGGTCGGATACGGCACTGGCCCTGAAGGTGGATGTCACCAGCGAAGAATCCGTCCGGCAGGCAATCGACAGCATCGTGCTTCATTACGGCGGCTTTGATGTGCTGATCTCCAATGCCGGCGTCCTGAAGGCCGAAAGCGTAAAGACCCAGCCGGTCCGGGATTTTGATTTTGTCACGGCCGTCAATTACAAGGGCTACTTTCTCTGCGCCAAGGCCGCCGCGCCGATCCTGGCCGTCCAGCACAAGGCCCGGCCCTCGTATCGAAGCGACATCATCCAGGTCAACTCCAAGTCCGGCCTGCGCGGCTCCAACCGCAATTTTGCCTATGCCGGAAGCAAGTTCGGCGGCATCGGACTGACCGAATCATTCGCCCTCGAGCTCATCGAAGACGGCATCAAGGTCAACTCCGTTTGTCCCGGCAACTTTTTTGACGGGCCGCTCTGGTCCGATCCCGAAAACGGCCTGTTTGTCCAGTACCTGCGCACCGGCAAAGTCCCCGGCGCCAAGACCGTCGAAGAGGTCCGGCGTGCCTATGAAGCCATGATCCCCATGGGCCGCGGCTGCATGACGGCCGATGTGATGAAGGCCATCTATTATCTGATCGAACAGGAATACGAAACCGGCCAGGCCCTGCCCGTTACCGGCGGCCAGGTCATGCTGCATTAGAAAAGGTGAACATGAAAATCCCAAAAACCCAGCAGGCGATCCAGTTAATCGGCCCTGAACAGCTTCGACTCAATCCCGAAAAAGAGGTGTTTCGGCCCGGCCCGTACCAGGTCCTGGTCCGCGTGCAGGCCGTCGGGCTCTGCTTTTCCGACCTCAAGCTGCTCAAGCAGTTTGATGCCCACCCGCGCAAAAGCGAGATCCTCTCAGGCATCGATCCGGCCGTCCTGTCCGAAATGCCCGCTTACTGCCCCGGCAGCAAGCCCACCGTCCCCGGCCACGAGATCTTCTGCACGATCATCGCCGTCGGCCGGCAGGTGCGGCATCACACCGTGGGCCAGCAGGTACTCGTCCAGACCGATTACCGCTGGCTGAAGACGGCCGGCTCCAACGCCGGCGGCGGGTACAATTTTGAAGGCGCCCTCCAGCAGTACCTTTTGCTGGAGGAACGGGTATTCGGCAATCCGGACAGTCAGGAAAGCTATCTGATTGTCGCCGAAAAGGAGATCGGCGGCGCGGCGGCGGCCCTCGTGGAGCCGTGGGCCTGCGTCGAAAGCTCGTATATTAACGAAGAACGTCAAACGATTCTGCCGGGCGGCAACCTGCTCCTCGTCGCCGACAAAGGCACGGCCGTCCGGGGAGTTCGCCAGGCCTTGCCCGGTCCCGATGCCGCCTGTTCGATCACAGCGCTCTGCGCCGAAACAGCGCAGGGCCGGGCCGTCGAGCAATGGGGCCTTCCTTATTCGACGGCTGCGTCGCTGGAGACGCTGCCGGACGCGTCGTTCGATGATATTATCTATTTTGGAAACAACAAACAGACGATTGAAACGCTCAATGACAAACTGGCCGCCCGGGGAATCATCAACATCGTTCTCGGCGGACGGCAGATCGGCGCGCCGGTTTCGATTGGCGTCGGACGGGTCCATTACGGCGTGACCCGCTGGATCGGAACAACCGGGACGGAGGCTTCGGAAAGCTATCGGCATATCCCGAAGACCGGCGAAATCCGCGACGGCGATCAGGCCGCTGTCATCGGCGCCGGCGGCCCGATGGGCCAAATGCACGTAATCCGCCTGATCTGCTCCGGCAAAGAAAACCTGTCGGTCACCGCCACGGACCTCGACGATCAGCGGCTCGGCTCACTGGATGACAAAGTCCGCCCGCTGCTGAAATCCCGCCCCGTGCAGTACCGCTCAGTCAACACGCAAACAAGCCCCGATTCCGGCATCTATAGCTATTATGCGCTCATGGCTCCCGTCGGTCCCCTCGTGGCTCAGGCCGTCAGCGGCAGCCGCGACAAAACGCTCATCAACATCTTCGCGGGCATCCCGGCCGCCGTCAGACAGGCCATCGATCTGGATACCTACATCGCCAACCGCTGCTTCATGTTCGGCACCAGCGGCTCGCGCCTGGAGGATATGAAAATCGTTCTGAACAAAGTCGTCTCCGGGCAGCTTGATACCAACTGTTCGGTCGATGCCGTCAGCGGCATGGCCGGGGCCATCGACGGCATCCGGGCTGTCGAGAACCGCACCCTCTCCGGAAAGATCATTGTCTATCCGGCCCTTGAAAAAATGCCGCTCTTGACTTTGCCGCAGGTTTGCGGACAATATCCCACAGTCGCCGACAAGCTCAATCACGGAATCTGGACAAAAGAGGCCGAGCAGGAATTGCTGAAGGCCGCCGAGTAAAGGAGCCGCAGGATCATGAGCAAAACCCATTACATCGCGGTGGACCTGGGGGCCTCCAGCGGCCGGGTCATGCTGGCCGTGCTCGAAGAGGAAAAAATATCCCTGCATGAAGTCCATCGCTTTCCCAACGGACCGATTGAGGAGGACGGCTCTCTGCGCTGGGATTTTACGGCGCTGTTTGGCGAGATTACAAAAGGCATCGGAAAAGCGATGGCGACCGAGAAAACCATTCAAAGCATCGGCATCGACACCTGGGGGGTGGATTTCGGCCTGCTCGATGAGGACGGCAAGCTGCTCGAAAACCCCTATCATTACCGCGACCGCCGCACTGAAGGCAGGATCGAACAGGCCGGGCGGATCCTGCCGAAAAAGGAAATCTATTTCAATTCCGGCATTCAGTTTATGCCCTTTAATTCGCTCTTTCAGCTTCTGGCTTATAAAAACAGGCCGGAGATTCTCAGCCGGGCCGCCCGGCTGCTGTTTATGCCCAACCTGATCATGTATTTCCTGACCGGACGCATCGCCGCCGAATACACCATCGCCAGCACGTCCCAGATGGTGGATATGAACACCGGACGCTGGTCCCAAAAACTCATCGAGACCTTCGACCTGCCGCGGCGGATTCTGCCTGACCTCATGCCGCCGGGAACCGTCGCCGGAATGCTCAAAAACGAATTGTGCGAGGCCTGGAACTGCGGCCCCGTTCCCGTCATCGCCGTCGGCACGCACGATACCGCCTCGGCCGTGGCCGCCGTACCGGTCGAAGCGGGCCAACACTGGGCCTACCTCTCCAGCGGCACCTGGAGCTTGATGGGCCTGGAAATGCCGCATGCCGTCATCAATGACAAGACCTTCGACTACAGCTTTACCAACGAAGGCGGCGTTGAAGGCACCATTCGCCTGCTGAAAAACATCATGGGCCTGTGGCTGGTGCAGGAATGCCGCAGGCAGTGGGCCGAGCGGGGTCAGGAATATAGTTTTGCCGAGCTGGCCGGCCGCGCCGCCGCCGCCAACCCCTTCACCGCGCAGATCGACCCGGATGACGGCCGTTTTCTGGCCCCCGGCGACATGCCCGCGGTCATCAATGACTACCTGCGTTCAACCGGACAGGCGGCAATTGACGACAAAGGCCGGATGATCCGCGTGATTCTCGAAAGCCTGGCCGCCCGCTACCGGCAGGTGCTGGATGTATTGGAAGACCTGACCGGCCGGCCCATCGAGGTCCTGCATATCGTCGGCGGCGGCACACAGAACGAACTGCTCAACCAGCTTACCGCCGACGCGGCGGGCAGGCGGGTCTTAGCCGGTCCCGTGGAGGCCACGGTCCTCGGCAATGTCCTGATGCAGGCCAAAGCGGACGGGCGGATTCAGTCGCTGGAGGAAGGACGAAACTGGGTGGCCCGGTCCTTTGATGTCGCCGAATACCTGCCGCGGGAAGCGGCCGCGTGGGAAACCTTTTTAAAAACTTTTCCAAAATTTTAGACCCTATGAAAAATACAGAAGCGCAGCGGTTGCACGAAATAACGGACCTTTCGCATGAGTTCGGTTCCCCGGACTTTGTCTGCGGCGGCGGGGGCAATACCTCGGTCAAGAGCGAAACGACCCTTTGGGTCAAGCCCTCCGGCACAACGCTGGCCGGTCTTTCCCCCGATCTGTTTGTGGCCCTTGACCGCGGCCGTCTGGCCCGGCTCTATGAGATCGCCTCCCCCGACCGGCCCGCCCGGCGAGAGGCGCTGATTAAGGAGACCATGGCCGCGGCGCTGCTGCCCGGACAGACCCGACGGCCTTCCGTCGAGGCCCCCCTGCACGATTCCCTCGGCGCCCGCTTTGTCGTGCATACGCACCCGGCCCTGGTCAACGGCATGACCTGCGCCAAAGACGGCCGGGCCGCCTGTCGGCGCCTGTTCCCCGAGGCCCTGTGGATGGACTATGTGGACCCCGGCTATACCCTGTGCATCGCCGTGCGCGATCGGATCGAGCGGTTCCGTGCCGAACAGGGCCGCCAGCCGGCGGTGATCTTCCTGAAAAATCACGGCGTGTTTGTGGCGGCCGATACGCCGCAGGAAATTCGGGAGTTGTATGCGATGATCGCCGATCGTCTCTCGGCCGAGTACGCCGGGGCGAACTGTTCAACAGCACTGGACATCCCGCCGCGGCCGCCGCATCTCGATCTGGAGACCTGCCGCGGGCTGATCCGACAGGCCTTTGCGGAGGACACTCTTTGCGTGGCCGCGTCGGGCCTGTTTCCGGTGGCCGAAGGGCCGCTCTCGCCCGACCATATCGTCTATGCCAAATCCTACCCGCTGAAAGACCGCCCCTCGCCGCAGGCCGTGGCCGACTACCGGCAGCGCTATGGATACCCGCCGCAGATTCTCGTTTGGGACGGCGTTGTCTGCGGCCTGGGCGCATCGGAAAAAAAGGCCGCCCTGGCCCTCCAACTGGCCCAAAACGGCGCCCTCGTCAGGCAGCTTGCCGAGGCCTTCGGCGGCGTTGACTACATGACCGAACAGGCCCGCCTGTTTATCGAGGGCTGGGAGGTCGAATCGTATCGAAGCAGTCAGATTGAGTAAAAGGACATAGCATGGCAAATCAAAAAAACATTCAGCAGGCCTATGAACTGGCCAAAGAACGCTACGCCCAAATCGGCGTCGATGTCGAGCAGGCCCTCGCTCAACTGGCCCGGATCCCCGT
>JAHDQI010000292.1 GCA_018433925.1 Phycisphaerae bacterium
GATGGGTCCCGTCCACATACATGCGAAGCTGCAGAGCGTCCGGATCATACAGGGCGGTAACCATATGCCAGTTCCCGTCACGCACATCGACTTCGCTGCTGCTGGCAAAACCGCCCCGGCCCTCAACGATAAACTGGAAGGTCGTGTTGGTGCCGGTATTGACGCCAAACAGCCATCCGGACGTAGGCGCTTCCAGTTTGCTGAACGGCAACCTCCAGTTGTTCTGGGTCGTCTTCACCCAGACGCTGGCCGTAAAGCCCCTGGCAAAGAAATTGAAGTCCGCCTGGTTCGCCGGGTCAATCGCGATGCGGGTGTCCGCCGTTCCGGCAAATACCGCTCCCTGTCCGGCGTCGCCGGCGCCGACATCATAGGTCTCCACGCCGCCGGTGCCGGCCTCAAAGACGCCGTCATGCGTGGCCGCGCCCGAAACAACCGTATCCACCGCGTCAACCAGGTCGCCGTCGAGCTTCCACCAGCCCACCAGCCGTTTGGTCAGCAGGTTGCCGCGCGCCTCGGGCGTGTTGACCACAACCCCCGGCAGCCCGGTATCGGAAATCTCGCAATAATAGCGGCCTTCATCACTCATATCCACATTCAGAATCGTCAGCGACTCCGTGTCCGCGCCGGCATACTTGGCGCCGTTGACCAGCGGATTGGGGTCGCCTTCTTTGTACCAGGCCCACGTATCACTGTTTCCTGAAACCACGGTAAAGACAGCGCTCGAGGTGCCCGAGCCGTCCGCAACCACCCAGTCGGCCGGCTGAGTAATGATTACCGGGCTTTCCGGAATCGTCGTAAAGACCGATCCGACACCCTGGTAAACCGTGCTGTCCAAAGCGACCGTATCAACCCGCCAGTAATAATTCGTATCATACTTAAGGGCCGTCGTAATCGGATAACTGCCCGTTTCCAGATCCGCCGCCACCCACAAGCTGGCCGCACCCGCATCCGCCACATTCGGATCGATCAGATTCGGATCGGTTCCGAAGTAAAGCGTATAGGTATCCACATCCACGGATGCTTCCGGCGTCCAGGCAAGGGTCGGTGTTCGGCTGACCAGGGTTTTGCCGTACACGGGCGTCATGCTGCGAATCACAATCGGGTGATCCGCGTCATCCGACCCGAAAAAGTTCGTGAACCGGACTTCCGCCTCGTTGAGTCCCTTGTCATGAATCCGGAATTCATTGATCCAGCAGAACACCTGGCCGTCTACACTGTAGGTTCCCCGCCCCAGGTAGGCCGCCGCGTTGCTCAGGCCGCTGATCGTCGTTCCGGCCAGATCCGTCGTCCCCTGCAGCTCGCCGTCAATATAATAAGACAGCGTGCCGATTCCGGTGCCCGTCGGATCGTCAACCGACAAAACGTAATGATGCTCCAGGTCGTCATTCAGTTCCGGACCATCAACCCAAACCTCATCGTCCCAGGGAGCATCGTCATCCGGCGTATTGGCAATCCCCGCCCGCGAGACATCGTCTCCGCGGGTCGTGGCAATATTCACATAATCCCGCCCGTAGCCGTTGCCCCAGGTATCCCCAAGGGACGCCGTCATGGAAAATCCCTGGTTGTCCGTCGGCTGCCGGGACCACAATTCAAGCGTCAGCCCCGTCGTATAGGTATTGATGGCAATACCCGCCGCGTCCATCTCCAGCCAGTCGCCGTCGCCGTCCAGCACAAGCACGCCGCCGTCAATATAGGCATCGCCCACCAGCGTACTTCCCAGACCCACGATGACATCATTCGGATCCTCCGTAAAATCATACCGATGCCTCAACTCGGCCGATACCGGCCGCGAAAGGAGACAAATCAAAAAAAGAATCATCATGCACTTTTTCATAATTTATTCCTCCAACAATTGATATAGAATAGTCAATGATCCATCCATCCTGATCGCTGCCGGAAAGCAGCTATACCCCGCTGCCTTTCGGCAGACCGTCAGGATTTCATACAGATCGGCCGCCGCCGGTGTCCTCCTTAACACCGGCAGCCGCCAAAAAAAGTCTGAACTTGTCAAAACAAAATTACTTCCGTTTTCGCAGAGAAACCAGACCGCCCAGGCCCAGCAGAATCAGCGTCGCCGGCTCAGGAATCGGGACCACAAAGTTTGCCGGATCCAGCGCCGTATCCGAAATCGCCACTTCATCGATATTGCCGAACCAGCGATCTGCATGTCCGCCGTCCCACATGCCGCGGCCAACTGACCATGTGCCGGGGAAGTTATCGCCGCCGGGGGTTCCCCCGCCGATTGCCAGACTACTGTCCGTGCTGTCGGTCAAATCATCCGTGCCGACCAGAACGCCGTTGAGATACAGCGACAGCGTCGTCCCGTCATTAACCGCCGCCAGGTGAAACCAGGTATCCAGAGAAACCGCGCCTTGAGCGGATGCCGCGGTATGAGTCACTCCGGTGACATCCGTATACTCAATCGCTACATGCTGGCTTCCGTCGCCGTCAAATTTACGGACCGACAGATAAAACGGAGCTTTCGACGCATTTTCATTGGACACATCCCGGCCGTCGCGACCGACGAGCGTATGCGCCCAGCCCCAGTCTGTCCCCTTGGCAACCGCTTCCACGGTCCAGGTCGCAGATGACCATGTTTCCAGATTAACCCCGCTCGGGCCGCTCTGGTCGGACCAGGTAAAGGCCGCCGGATAGCTTCCTGCGTGAACAATACTCAGATCGCCCGCCGGACTGTCCGAGGACCAATTAAAACCGGCCCATGCATGCTCCCACGTCGTCAGGTGATTGCCGTTGCCGGAATAATCCGTCGCGGCCTGGCGCCAAACCGTCCGGCCATCTGAATCCGGAAGTGCAACACCGTCAGCAGCGCCCAAAGCCGGATCATTAAATGTCCAGTGACCAAGCAGATCAGCCCACACCGCTCCGCTCAGAAAACTGACCATCAAGCCAACAACCAACACATTCTTTTTCATCTGTCCAACCTCCAAAAAAGTACCATCTCATTTATCTAACTCACTCTAACACGACATCACACACAGCACACGCTTAGAGTTCACACACCTCATCACACGATCGATTCAACGAGCCGTTCGAATCCCTATTCCTTTTCCAGGATCAGCACCGTCAGCGAATACGGATCAAACGAATACGCAAACGTCTCGCCAACTCCCTCAACAGGCCGTTTCTTCGGAACTACGCGGCCGGGAGCTTCGATTGAATTTTCATCATCCGGCCCCGCCCCGCTCAGCACCACCGCCCAGGCCGACCGCCGATAGCCCTGCGGCCCTGCCAGACGGACGTCTGCCCGGATCCTCTCGCCCGTGGGATTGACCGCCTTCAGATACACCTGCCCGGTCTTTTCCTCCACCGTCGCCGAGACATACAACGGACGAATGCCGCCGGATGCCCCAGGCAAACTCATCTCCGTCTTCAGCCGGCCTGTGCCCTTGTACAAACTGAACAACTGCTGCACATAATAATTCGGCGTCCCATACGACGTCAGATTATCAAACCAGATCAGGTTCGGCTTCCACTGCCACCCCTCCACATGCGCCGTCAGCGGGGCATACGAAGACATAATCACCACATCCCCGTTTTTCTCAAAACCCGTTAAAAACGCCGCCTCCGCGAGGGCACAGATCAGGTTGTTTCGGTTCTCCGGGCTGGCCACCCCGTGCGTCATCGCCGCGTACTCGCCCACGAACAGCTTGGGGCCCTGGGGATCATACGAGTCATAATGGTCTGTATTCTCAAAAAACCAGGGATACCGCCGGTAGAAATGCTCGTCCACAATGTCCGGCTTCAGCGTTCGCCACTGCGACCACAAGTACTCCACTTCCACCGGACCGTTTGGAAAAATCTCCGGATCCGAGCCGCACCCGGCAATCAATTGCACGTCCGGATACCGCTCTTTCAGCGCCTTTTCAAAGATCTTATATCGCTCAATATACTGCGGCCCCCACTGCTCATTGCCGATGCCGAGATACTTCATCCCGAACGGCTCCGGATGGCCCATCTCGGCCCGCCTGCGGCCCCAGCGGCTCTCGGCCGGGCCGTTGGCAAACTCGATCAAGTCCAGCGCATCCTGCACATAGGGTCCCAGTTTCTCCACCGCGGCCAGCTCGGCCGTATTGAACTGGCAGGCCATCCCGCAGTTGATAATCGGCATCGGCTCGGCCCCGATCTGTTCTGCCAGCAGAAAATACTCAAAAAAGCCAAGCCCGAACGACTGGTAATAATCCGGCGTCAGCCGATGACGGAACTCCGTATTCCAGCGATTGACAAGGATCTGCCGATCCTGAAGATCGCCGATTGTGTTTTTCCACTGATAACGCCTGGCCAATGTCCGCCCCTCGACAATACATCCGCCCGGAAACCGCAAAAAGCCCGGCTTTACCGCCGCCAGCAGTTCCACCAGGTCCTTTCGCAAACCCGGGATCGGCCGGTCCGTATGGCGGGCCGTCTCAGCCGGGAACAGCGAAATCATATCCAGATCGACCATGCCCTCCGAAACGGCCAGCACGTTCAGCTTCGCCTTGCGCTCTGTGTCAGCCGCCTTCAGCAGCAGGATATAATGGTTCCAGTCCCCGCGGATATTATCGATTGTCCCTTCCAGCACCTTGTTCCCGCCGGCACCGACCGCCTCAATCCGCAGCGTCATGGGCACACCGTCCGTCCGGGCAAAGACGGAAAAATAGTACTCCTGCCCCTTATGAATGCCCATCCCCCGAAATCCCTCATTCGATGCGCCGACTCCCTCGCCGGGTTGGTTTACAGTGATCCGCAGACAACGGGCATCCGATTCTTTATACGGCTGCTTGCAGATTGCCGCAACCGTTCCTTCCGCCGCGCCCCGCTGAACCTCACTCCAGCCCATCATCGCGTCCGGAAACTCAAACGAACGGTTCTTGACCCGTTCCGAATACAGCCCGCCGTCAGCGCCGAAATTGATGTCCTCAAAAAACAGCCCGTACATCATCGGGTCAATCGAATGCACAGGCCGGTCCGTATGCACCGTCAACGCAATCTCCGCCTGCGCCCCTCCGGCAAAAAGCCCGCCGAAGAAAACCATCACCCCAATCGCGGTCGTCCATCCGCACGTCCCGAATCCGTTTACTGCTTTCATGAACCCTTCCAATCTCATGGATTTTCTGTCAATGCCGCCTGTCCGCTCAGATTCTATGCGGCCTCTTCAAGAGAAGCCGCCGCGTGCAGCGATTACCACCAGAACCAGTTTCCGCGGGTCAAACGATGACGCATGTCTTCAAACTTGCGCCACTCCACATGGCCGTCGGCAAAAACAATCTGGCTGCCGTCCGGCTTGGGACCGCTGCCGCTGCTGACACGAATCGTCTGACGGGACAGGTGGTTCGAGTTATCGCTGAGGGTTTCCCCGCTCATGTCCCACATCCCGCCGTTTCGAATATCGAAGAAGTTGTACTGGTTATTGGCGCTGATGATCGCGTCAAAAATCATTTCTTTGGAACTGGCCGAAGGCAGATCGGACAGCTTGGTAATCCACCGCGCCGGCTCTCCGGTTACCAGCGTCGCCGGCAAAAGCGAATCCCCGGTGGATGGGTCATACTTATCCCACATATAGACATATGGAAGCACCCGGTAATTCGACTTAAGCTGGTTTATATGCATGTTGCTCTCATCTCGAAGGGGCTCTTTTTGGGTATATGGACCACCGGAACCGTAAAGCAGACTGAATTGCCAGAAACGGGCATCATCATGCTGCTTGGACTTGTTGGCCGGACAGAAATAGGTTTTGTTGTCGTCAAATCCGGCATAAAGAGACAGCTCATTCGTACACCAGAAACTCACATCCCAAAGCCAGTTGCCGCCTTCCGAACGAGGCACCGCAGAATCATTGTCATTGGAATACAGAAGCGTACCCAGGCCCTGCTGACGGACATCATTCCCGCACAGGATCTTCTGCGCATACAGCTTGGCCCGGCTCAGCGCCGGCATCACGATACTCAGCAGCAGCGCGATAATCGCGATGACCACCAGCAGCTCAATCAGCGTAAATCCGTTTTGTTTTTTTGTCGGCTTCATAGGTCCATTCCTCATTTCCATTCACGAGTTATGTATTTTTTGTTTTATTTATGTCTATGCCGCGGGCCTGTCCCGCGGCCTTTCATTCGAGCACCAAAACCGGTTCACCGAACAGGCACCAGTCGCCATGCTCCTGATTGTACCCCTCCGGCACTTGTTTATCGGGGCTGGTCACCGCCACCAGGGTCAAAAACCGGTCCTCCTCACGCAGGTCCACACGCACATCACAGGATTGGCCTTTCCGGATGCCTTTCTGCACAAACCGGACCTGCCCCTCCACCAGTACATACATATCCGCCATGCCGTAATCAGACGCGGCCGTCTGCGAAATCCCGCAAACCGATAGAAATCTCGAAATCAGCGTCCCCTGCAGGGCCCGGCGAATCGCCGCAATATCAAACGTAATGCCCTGGTTGGCATGGATGAATATCGCCGGACGGCTCTCGGTTCCGTACACCATCCCGTCAAGCATCAGGCCCGGACCGCCGCCGCCGAATTCCTGCGTAGTCCCGTTGATAATCCGTGCAAAATAGGCCCGGTTCGTCTTCGGGCAATCCTCAAAACGATGTCCCATACTCGTAACCACCTGCGGCCCGTCCGCCCCGTTGGGCACAAAAACCCCGTCAATAAACGGGTGCGCATCGAATTGCCGATACGCGCTTGATACCATGGGATGGTCGTTATAATAGGCCGGTCCCAGCGTCACATACTGCCCCGAACCCGGATCGATCCCAACCTCGAAACCTCCGCTTCCCAGCCCGTTTCCGCCGCCGACAAGATCGGCCAGTTGAATAACCTTTTCCCCCTTCCAGATCAGCCCCGTCTTCGTATCGATCATTTGAACGAACGATCGTCTCTTCAGCGAAATCTCACGAATCGCATAGCCCTGTTCGCTGATTTGACGGGCCTGCCCGGCGGCTACTTCCAAAAGCTGGGTCTTTTTCTGGTCCCCCGTAATCAGCGACGTGCGCCCGTGGGTCACGTGCAGTTCAACCGTCCCGTCCACATTCGCCTGCACTCCGAATTCCGTCCCCATATCCACAATCCGCGCATCCGGCGTATTGACCGTAAAGCCGGTCGCGTATTGGGGAACCCGCGAATAAAGACGGCCGTATTGCAAATGAACCATGTTATCCGATTTGCACGAAAACTCCGCCGGCCCTTCTACCACCACGCGAGCCCCGTAAGTAAATTCCAGCTCAATCGTCCCCGACTTGAGCACCTTCGGCTCATCCGTATTATAAAACGAATCCCCGATAGCGACCGCCTCGGACCCGTTATGCCACCGCGGACTGACCGCCTCGGCCAGCACCGCGACCGGCTCCCGAACCGGAATCAGCCGCACCGAGGCAAAAAATAAAAGCACTGCCGCCAGAGACGCTGCCAGCACATACAGGGCTGTTTTTTGGCCGCCTTTATTCGCCGTCGGCGCAGAGGAAAGAGTCGGCTGCGGCTCATCCGCTTCACACGGAATCTCAATCGTCGGCGCGGTCCGCTCCTCTTCCGCGAAAACCTTCAGCAGGGTAAACTGCTCATCGGCCTCCTGCGAGGGCTCCTCAAACGACGCCGACAAGATAACATGGCTCTTGCGCAGGGCCGAGGCAATCAGGGTATATTGCACGCTGTAGTCAACCAGCTCCGGATACGCACGAAGCAGCCCGTCAAGACGCTCGATCTGCGCCGCGGAGGCCTTGTTCTCCAGCGTCAGGTACAAAAGCATATCCGCTTCTTGTTTCAGTTTCCCATCCATTACACTTGCCTCTGCAGCGTTTCCACGCACTGAACTAATTGCCCGTGAAGACGGCTCATAATCTTATATACATTAAGTACCGAAAGCCCCAGAAGCTCCGAAATCTGCTGCGGCTTCAAATCCTGATAATAACGCAGTTCAATGATCTTCCTGCCGCGAGGCCCCAGCTTCTTCAGGCATTTCTTCAACTTGTCAATACGGTCGTCATAATCCAGGTGAACCGATTTGGCGGCCGTCAGCACTTTTTCAAATAACTCGCTGTCAAAATGAACATGCACGTTTCGTTTCTGTTTCTTGCGATATTCAAGAATCTTGTAATAGGCCACCTGGATTCCCCAGGCCGCAAAATCGCCGATCGGACGGCTCTCCGGATACTTCTGCCACATCGTATTGACCGTATCCTGAAACACATCATCTGCGTCTTCAAAATTCCGAATCACGCTCAGGATAAACGCGTAAATCCGCATCTGCTTGTGCATCAGCAGATTCAAAAATTCTTCTGATTTTACCTGATCTTCTTTGTCCATTATCTTGGGTACAAACACAAAATCGCTCTTGTTTTCCATTAGTAAGTGCCTTCAATGGCCATAATCGAGACAACTTTTTCAATAAATCCGCAAAGTTTTCAAAAACCTATGCGATTTCTTACAAAATAATCCGAAATTAAAAGCAAATGCAGAGATTTAATATCTTTTGATAGTCTCTCTTTCTTTGCCAATCGTGAAATCCAAAGATGCAAAAATATGAAGATAGTATCTCTTTAATTGTTTGTATTACCCTTCCACCCCCAGGACGTCGGCCGAACCGACTATCCTTTATTATATCAAATATCCATTCTCAAACAAAGCGTTTTTTGCCCCGGCAATCCCCCGCTCCCACTGGCTAAAAATTCACCAAATCTGCAATTCCCGGTTGTAAAAGAAAACCCGTCCCGATATAAAGGAGGATATCTTAAACAATATCGGACTTTCCGGCGGGGATAACGAGGCGTATGAATAACAACGGAAGGATACAGATCAAGTCGCCCCTTTACAGACTCGTGCCGCTGCTCCTTGCGGCCGTCCTGCTCGAAACCGCCGCCGCGGCCGATCCCGCACCCGCCGTCGGTGTTCACGACCCGCATATTATCAAACACAAAGACGAATACTTCATCTTCGCCACCGGCCGAAGGAGAAACCTCATTCAGACCCTGCGCTCACATGATCTGATCCATTGGCAGCCCGCCGGGACCGTCTTCAGCGCCCTTCCCGACTGGATCGCCGAAGAAATCCCCGGCTGCCGCAACCTGTGGGCGCCCGATGTCCATTTTATAAACGGACGTTATTGCGTCTACTATTCCGCATCCACTTTCGGCAGCCAGCGATCCCTCATCGGACTGGCCGCCAATCAAACCCTCGACCCGGCCGATCCCAATTATGCCTGGATCGACGAAGGAAAAGTCATCGAATCACAGCCCGGCATGGATTTCAACGCCATCGACGCCGGCATCGTCACCGATACCGATGGCCGCCTCTGGATGACATTCGGCTCCCACTGGAAGGGCATCTACCTGTTCGAACTGAACCCGAAAACCGGCAAATCCCTTCACGATCCCCCGAAACCGAAATGCATCGCCCGCCGGCCGGGAAAACACGCCGTAGAAGCCCCCTGCATCATCTATCGCAGCGGATTTTACTATCTGTTCGTCTCGTTCGATCAGTGCTGCAGAGGCGCCGAGAGCACCTACAACATCCGCCTCGGACGCGCCGCCGCAATCACAGGCCCGTACATCGACGCGGACGGAAAACACATGACCGAAGGCGGCGGCTCCCTCATCCTTGAAGGCGGCGACCGATTCAAAGGCCCCGGCCACAACTCCATCCTCTTCGACAACGAAAAAACGGTTCTTGTCTACCATACATACGATGCACAAAACCGCGGAAGACCCATTCTCCAAATTCGGCCTGTTCACTGGCAGGACGACAGCTGGCTCACACTCGGCCCGCCCCTGGACAGCCCCTCTTCTCCAAACCCGGAGCGAAACGAGCAGACCCCATGAATCTCTCTAAAATCCTTCTGATTGCCGTTCTGTTTGCGACAGCGAGTCGGGCCGGCGCTTCTGAATATTACGTCGCCCCCGATGGCGATGACCGAAACCCCGGAACCGCCGAAAAGCCCCTGGCCACAGTCGCCAAAGCCGTCAACTTCGTTTTGGCCGGTGATACCATCCGCCTCCGCGGCGGCCGCTATACCAACCAGAAACGAATCCGGCTCCTCCAGTCCGGCACCGAAAGCCGGCCCATCCGAATCCTCGCCGCCGAAGGCGAAACGCCCATCCTTGATTTCTCCGACTCCGCCAGCTACGGCATCCAGATCAAAGCCGCCTGGTGGCACCTGAAGGGACTGACCATCACCGGCGCCAAAGAAGGCGGCA
>JAHDQI010000321.1 GCA_018433925.1 Phycisphaerae bacterium
CAATAAAAAACCTTCGTGTCACTTCGTGACCTTCGTGGTGAACTTTTCTTGCCCCCGCCAAAAACCAAATTCTTATATATGGAATGAAAGGAAAGAACCACGAGCAAGCACCCTTATAGGGTGGTAAATTCCCGCGTGTTTGTCCAGTAATCATCCCCAATCAATTCTTCCGCGTATCAAGTCTATCTGAAATTCCCATCGTCCAGCGGACAAGAAAAACCCGAAGAACCCCCGAAATCACAGAACGCCCTCGAAGTCGTCAACTTCTGCCGACATCACAACCTCGAAGCCGAAATGGTCGGCAAGTGGATCTGGGTCCGTTTTGAAGAAGATCCCGGCGAGGATGTCTGTCAGGCCCTGCTCGAGTTCGGCTTCCGCTTTTCACCCCGCCGCGGCATGTGGGCTCACAACTGCGGCGTCCCGTCCAAGTCGGCCTTTGCGTCCGATCCCTTCCATAAGTACCCCCGCAAACCGATCAGCGGCCGTCGCTGGAAGGAATCGGCATAATGAAAAGACCTGCCCTGAGCTCGTCGAAGGGCTTGTTAATCTTACTGGTCAAGGGTCTATGGCTGCTCTTTGTGGCAGCCATTGCCCTTGCTTACGAATTGCCGCAGCGGTTCAGTGTCTATTATCACCCGACCCCGCCCGAACTGGCCGCCTATTACGAAGAAAAACGCAAACGCCGCCGCGCCTCTCTGCTCCGCCGTGCCTTTGAAATCTGGCAGCGGAAAGAGCACGGAAAACGCTCGGCCCGTATCTGGAAAAACCACAGCAACTTTTACTCTACGAACAACCAACCACGAACTAAGAACTAAACGACGAAAGGAGTTTAAAATGACTTTGACACAGGAAATCTGCAATCGCCTTCACGAAGCGGCCCTCAAGATCACAGACAATTTCTGCTACGGCTGCTATAAGGTCGTCGAAGGCGACCGCTGCTCCGACTGTTTTTCCGATGATTTTATGCGGCACCTGCCCTCAAAATATTACGATCACCCAGTGGCTTCTGCGCGGCTGTGTAACTCTTCGGATACTGTTGATTCCCGTGCGGGAACCCCTGGGCCTGTGAGGCCCGTCGGCGTCGAATACGGCACGGACTGGGTAGTCCGTCACCTGCTGACCACCCGCCTTGAAGCCGTTGACGGTGAGGAAATGTTCGAAGAACTTCTGGATGAATGTTATCCGGAAGTAAAGATCGGCAATTCCGTTTTCAGCCCTTCGCAGGTCCTCAAGGAACTCGATCCGATTGCTTTTAATATCGGCGTCGATGAAAATCTCCAGTCCCTCGCCGAAGACGGCGTCCTGTTCGAATTCGACGGCGACTATTACCGCCTGGAAGACCTCGAAGACCTCCTCGAAGAACTTGAAGCCGAGCACCCTTGAGGGTGGAAAGTCAATAAGGGATGGGGAAAACCTCGGAGCCGTTTTCCCCAACTCTTTTACCCCCATCCCGCCTCCCTGGCATATACCACATTTGGGCGCGGAATTTTTCTTCAAATGCAAGGCCCTTACCTTCCCCTGTACCGCCAGGCGTATTGAAATACGTCGAGGATCAGGGCGATGGGAAGGAACACCGCAGTTGAGAAAAAGAACCGTCCAAACACCTGTTCCAATGTTCCATAGTTCGCTCTATTCTTTTATTACTTTGTATCATCTCTCTTCTCTTTATTTAATGTCATTTATGCAAATAAAAAGTGGAACACTGGAACAATTCTTTCTAATTGCAGGCGGTTGCATGGTTTATGCTGTTCCAAAGTCCGTTCCATAGTTTCCATTGTTCCACAGTTTTACGTCCATTGCGTGCAGTATTGCGGTTGCAGATCAATATTTTGAAAAGTCCAGATCGGGCTTGTTCCATAGTTGTCGTCTCTGACTTTGCAGCGCCCGCACTCTGGAAACGCCCGCTGAAATTCCTCATAGAACCGTGTCCGACCCATCGGCGACCGCCCGGCTTCACCGCACCATTGCTTGTAGGCTTCATACAAAGTCTGAGATCGAATCTGTCTGCCTTCTTCCTGCACACACCATTCTCGCACGAAAGAGATCACCGGCGATCCCAGTTCCTCCGCCATTGCCTTGGCCTCCATGCCCGCTTCGGTCTCCAGGAAGTACCCGCGCTCTTTGAGTCGCATGTATCCGCTCAGTGCCCAGTTGAAGATCCCCGGCAGTTCGGCCGCCAGCTTTTCATCCAGATGCACATCCTCACGGTTATAGAAGCTCTGTGTCGTCAGCAGGTACACAAACCGGCCCGCCAGCGCCCCCGTAGGATCAGCCAGTTTCTGAAGCTCGTTAGCCATGACCACAAACCTCACCCGCATCTTGTCTACCTCGATGTACGGCTTCCCCTTGGGATTGATCTGCTGTGAATCCTCCCCGGATATGCTCTTGAGCCGCTCGACTGCCCGCGCTGTGTCTGCATTGCTGCTGTTAATGCTTGCATCCCCGATCAAAGCCACGGTCCTCAGGTACAAGCTCTGGAGGCCGTGTTCATTAGTCATGCTGCCCAGGGTAGGGGAGCAGACGTTCTCTTTCCCCACCAGTGCACGGATGATCCGCCCGATAGTCCCCTTGCCGCTTCGTTTTGGACCCACAAGCCCCAAAATCTTTTGATAACGGGTAACCGGCGTAAGAAGCAGCCCCATGAATTCCTGCAGGATGTCAATACTCATCGAGTCGGCCGCCGTCTCATAAACCTCCTCAAATGCCTCCTGTTCAATATCCCAGTGGCTTTTCTCGCTGGATAGCTTTTTGATCTGGAATATCTGTCCGAGAAACTCCAGCCACTTCGGACATGCTGCTGTCGGATCGTATTCAATCGGCAGGTAATTGAGTGTAAAAAATTCTTCGGTCAGGTCCATGCATTCGGGCTGGCTGCCCGAAATATCCAATAGGCAGTTCTGCAGGGCGATAATCTCTTCCGGTCTGGGCCTCTCTTTTCCATCCGTAAGCCACGCCGGCGGCGCATACCGCGGCTTGATCCAGACCTCATCCATGGCGCTGAGGGCCCCCAGTACTCCGCAGACAAGGTGTGGAGTCACTTTCAGTCGCTGCTTGATGGTTTTGAATTCACCGTCCGCCCGGATTTTCTTGCGTACCAGGCACTGCACGGCGAATTTGCGTACCCATTTCTTCACTTCCCGTTCATCGACCCGAATGTATTTATGATCTTTGAGGATGGCCCAGGTCTCCACATAATGCCGGTGCCGGACCGGACTCCACTGTTCAAACACCCGTGCAACCGTATCATGATGATCATCAGCCAGGGTGAACAAATCATCTTCTTCCGGCGGGTACTTTACGATGGAATTGGCGATCCGTTCCAGTTCCTCGTATTCCAGCGGCGGCTTGCATCGTGTCTGATTGATATGAATCATAGCGGCGTAAATGTCCTGTTCATTGCATCCCTGCCGCCGCATCGCCCCGGCAATGGAAGCCAGTTTGTCATTCCTGCATCCTTCGGGTATTTCCTCATTTCCTGGATTCGTGCATTTCTGTATTCCTGTATTCGCAGGTTCCCTGTCATACCGGGCTTGACCCGGTATCCATGCCGGGCATTCGGTTGGTTTCATCGCCCTCGGATCGACCGCCCACTTATATTCGCTGCCGCTGATATGCAGCGACGGTGGGGCGACCACGTACCCGCCTTCTCCCCGCACGTCCAGACCCGCCCCGAGCTTGCCCGCTGAGTTCCTGATTTCTTTGCTTTTCGGATAGGCAAAGTAATAGTGCCTTCCCCCGGAACCGGTGATCACATCCAGTGTTCTCGGCACTCGGTATTGTCCGATAGACTCGCTGCCGCCGTTTTTCGGGTCGATATCCAGGACCACCAGCCCGGATTCTCTGCCGGTTGCGATTCCGATGTTGTAGGATCTGCCGCCTGTAAACCATTCCCGGATCGTTTCTTCATCCGTAGTTGCATCCTTGAGTCCGTTTACCGTTGCAGGATGCTTTCCCGGCGATCCGCAGCTTGCTCTCCCGCAGGAACACCGGCCGCTTATGATTGTATGCAGCGGCAGCACCTTCCATCCGAGTTGTCTATATCCCAACGCACATTCCAGCACTCTTTTCTGATAATCATTCATCCTGTCAATCCCGTCAAAGCACTAAATCCGTGTTCATCATCGTAATCCGTGGTTACATATAAACCGCTAAGATCAACGCCAGCGTCTAGTATGGCCTGGATCGAATCGTTATCCGGATCCAATCCCGCTTTTCTGATCGCCTTCAGTTCCGCCTGGATACGTTTCTTTTGTTTTTCAAATGCCTCTTTCCGCGGCCCAAATATTTCTGTTTTCTTGGACAGTTCTCCCGGCCTGCGCAGCAAGGCGGCCTTGGACAGAAATTTGTGGTAATAGTCATGATGATATGTTTTATCAAATTTACCCTGCTCCCGCCGCCTGCGGTTGCGGCAGGGAGGGCATATGTTCCGCTCGCCGACAAATCCCTTCCGGCACACACAGCAGATCCGATCCATCACGCACGCTCCGTTGGATAACCGTCGGTAAATAATGCTGTCATCGTAACGCCTGGGCATTATTTCTTACCCCCATTGTCATCCCGGCCTCCGAGCCGGGACCCATTTTTTCTTTTTGCCAGGTTTGCGTTTTACAATTTTTGGTTTTTTTCGCTTTGATTTCATTGGAATCCCTTCCGAATTTTCCGCAGTACAAAGCTTATAAAATCCCCAATTCCATCTTGGCGCGGAGTTATGGTTCTGATGCACGGCGGTGGGTTTTCCCCATACCGGAGGAATATTGAAATATTTCGAGGGTTAGGGAGAAGTCCGGCAACACCGCAGCAGACCATAAGAACCGTCAAGAACAGCAGCGGAATCATAAGATGGGCTCCTCCCGCTCCGCCGCTTTGCGCAGGAGGTTATCGAGGGAAGATTCGATGTATCTTACGTGGTGACCGATGATGATTTTTTTCAGTCCGCGGGCCA